>JACRLM010000106.1 GCA_016235255.1 Nitrospinota bacterium
GCCCAGTTGATAGGCGAAAATTAGGCGAACATAAAAGCGAAAATGGCGTTACAAAACCTGTGGATAAGTGCCGGTTTTCCACAGGATGAAAATTGTGCAAACATTTTGTCCCAAATTACCAAACATTTTGTCCGCTTACATACGGGATACGCAAGCATAAGGGTATTGGGAAAGATGAAGAAGGCTGATTTTACCAGCGGAATGCGCCGTGGTACATCAAGATGATTTGGCCTTCAATTTTGCGAGGATTTCCTCGTTAGTGGGGAACCGGCCCTCGGTATGTTTTGAAAACAAAGTCTCCCCATCCGCGGTCACTTCAAATATCCCGCCATGTCCCCTAGTCAATTCAGGGGTGACTCCCAGTGAGTTCTTAATCTCTTCCGCCAGACTGGCGGCTCTCGGGAAATAGCTTCACTGAACGCAATATGTGATCGTGACTTTCACTTCAATCTCCTTGGACATTTTGATCAAAACTGTGACAAACAGACATTTGCATTATATCATTCCAGCCGTTCGTCCAGCTCAAAACCATCAGTTTTTAAAAAGGTACATCGCGCCGAAAGCTATAAAGGTCACTCCCGCCGCCTTGTGCAGGAACGAAATAGGCACATAATACGAAATGATCCCGCCAAAGAGCGTGGCGATGGCCGAAGTGGCGATAAGCGCCAGCGCCGATCCCAGGAACACGCTTATCTTGGAAGACTCGCCCGCGGAGAACGCCAGTGTCGCCAACTGTGTCTTGTCCCCAAGCTCGGCCAGGAAGATCATGGTAAAAACAGAAACGATTGTCTTGATATCCAACTTTCCCCCCTTCGACAAAAATATCATCGCGCCGTATTTGGAGGGCAGCGTCCTTACGCCGCCGCCGTCCAGATTATCGCCAGCGCACCGGTGAAATAAAACACTCCGTCCAACGTCAGGTCGAACCTCAGCCCGCGGCTGATTATTCTTTTATGGTAAAACCAAAGGTACAGCGCCGTGTACGCAATCGAAAGGAGCAACACGTATGCAAACGGCCCGGCAAGGCCGGACATGGCCGCCGACACAAGCATCGTGGCAAGCCCCACCACTATCAACGCAAGGAACACCTTGGTCCCTTCGTTGCCGATGAGGATCGGTATGGTCTCGCGTCCGACGAGCCTGTCGCCGTTGATGTCCCGAATGTCGGATAGCACCGACCGGATATAAACGAGCGTGAAGGTGAAAATGAATGCGATGGCCAGCAGGTTGGGATTCTCCTCCCCTTGCTGTCCCAGGGCGGGGATGAGCACGGTGACGGCGCCCCAGCCAAGCCCCACGAAAACGTCCTTGGAGGCCGGGATGTCCTTTAACCTGTGGATGCGGATCACTTTCCATTTAGGGAACCACTTCACGGTGTAACCGAGCCCCAGAATCATCGCCACCACATACACCCCCCCCGCCTGCATTCCCAGGGAGGCGGCCAGGGCGAATCCGCCCGCCGCGGAGAGCAACGCGGCCATGTTCATCGGCCCGCTGCGTTTGAGGTAGAACCGCATTTTTTCCGGCTCGTTGTTTTTGTACGACTGCATGTCGTTTATCTGGTTGAGCACGTACATGGAGAACAGGTACATGGCGGGGATGGCGCCGGCCCTCCAGCCAAAATCGGTGTTGGTCAGCGTGCAATTGGCGTATGTCATAAGGGCCGCCCCGGCGGCAAGGCTTATGTTGCTCACCACGGCGAGCTCGGCGGCGGCCTTGATTTTTGCGCCGAAGCCAGCCCGCTTGCGCCCACGCAGATGCTCCACACGTTCCTTCACCCTCTCGATCATCCACGCAGGGGTGGAAGCGCCCGCCGTTATCCCCACCCGGGCAAACCGGACGATGGCGGCAGGGTCAAGCTCCTCCTCGGTCTCCACAAGGAACGTCTCCGCTCCAGCCTCGCCGGCTATCTGGGCCAGCCTTCCCGTGTTGGCGGAGTTGCGCCCGCCGACCACGATCATTGCGTCCACCTCCCGGGCAAGCTTCAACACTTCCTCCTGGCGCTCCTCCGTGGCGTCGCAAATGGTATGCGCCACCACCGCCTCCGGATATTTGAGCTTTATCGCGTCCACGATCACGCCGTACTTTTGAATGTCGCAAGTGGTCTGCGCCACCACGCACACCTTGTCCATCGGCGGCAGCGCGTCCACATCCTCCGCGGCGCCGATCACGTGGCTTCGCCCGTCGGCGTAGCCCATCAGGCCGGTGACTTCCGCGTGTCCCGCGTCGCCGATGATGATGGTGTGATATCCCTTGTGCGCGTGCTTCTTGATTATCCCCTGGACTTTGGCCACAAGGGGACATGTGGCGTCGTTGATGGTAAGGCCGCGCTCCTTTAATCCCCTTCTCACTTCGGGAGTGACCCCGTGGGTGCGGATTATCACGGTCCCTTTTTCAAGGGTGGAGGCGTCCTTTAGCGCGAAGATTTCCTTCCCCTCCAGCATTTCAATCGCCTGGGGATTGTGGATCAACGGCCCGTGGGTATATACGGGCCCGTCGGTGTTTTTTGCGGTGTTCATGGCGATGTCTATCGCCCTTTTGACGCCCCAGCAGAACCCGGCGGTCCTTGCCACCTTCACTTCGCCATTATCGCTCATCCTTTTATTGTGCCACACACACCGGCGCCGGGCAAAAAAGGGTGCTGGTTTTGCGAATCAATGGCGGATGTCAGGCGAAGGGACGTTACGCCCTCTTTACCATCTCCCGTATCCCCTCTTCCATCGAAAAACGGGGCCGCCAGCCGGTGAGGCTTGTGATCTTTGAACTGTCCACCAGAAGCGAGCCGGTAAGTTTTGTCACCGATTTTGAATTAAGGGGGAACACCGAGCCTGTGAGGCTTTCCCACAAATCACCAAACTTTGCCCCGGCGGCCAGAAAAATGCCGGGGACCGGCAGAAGGATGGCGTTCTTGCCCATACCCCTGGAGATTGCGAGTATCAACTCCCGGGTGGAGACGCCGCCCCCGTCGCTCAAAATAAAACTTTCACCCGCCGCCGCTGGATGGGTCATCAGTGTTTCCACGGCTTCGTTGAGGTTGCCCGCGTAAAGGAAACTGCGTTTATTCGCCGACTGGATATATGGGACCACCGGGCTTTTGGACGCCAGCTTGAGCAGGTTGGCCATGTTCCCCTTCACCCCCGGGCCATACACAAGGGTGGGGCGGAATATGGTCAGTTCCATGCCCGAGCCCGGCAGCAATTCGCAAAGCGCCCGTTCCGCCTTCACCTTGCTGGCGGCGTACGCGTCCCTCGGATCGAAAGGGGACTGCTCCGTGAAAGGGGAATTTTTGGTGAAGTCGCCATGGACCTTGATGGAGCTTGCGTACACAAAGCGCTTTACACCTGCGCGCAACGCAGCTTGCGCCACCTTTACCGCTCCACGGACATTCACCGCCTCATAGACATCATCCCCCACCCGGCGGGACACCTGGTGCGCCACACCCGCAAGATGCACCACCACGTCCACGTCCTTTGCGGCCGATTCGTAACTTTCATAATGGTTGATGTCCGGGATTTTTATATATTTGATCCCGCCGTCCAGGTCCAATCGCGCCGCCGCCGCCAGATCGTTTTCGTCACGGGTGGTGACCGTGATGACTTTCCATCCGTTTTTGGCAAGGTGGGCGACCAGCGGCCCGCCGATGAAGCCCCCGACCCCGGTCACCATCACGGATTTTTCAAAAGCCATTGCGATGCCGAATAGTTGATATTTGAAAACACATTATTCCACGGAAGGCCGTTTGCTGTCACGGGCGATGCGGATAGCCTGTCCTGTCATCCCGGAAGGCGTCATCGGCTATCCGGGATCGCGTTTCCGTAGGGGCACGGCGCGCCGTGCCCCTTGTACAATAAAACACCCGGCGCCCCGCCTCCAAAACAGCTTAAAAATTCCGCTTCCCCGTGGTCGCCTCGGGCTGTTGCCCAAATGCTCATCGGGGTGTTCTTGTACATTCAAAATCAGAGCATACTCATATGTATAAGGCATTCGATTCCGGGGAGGCCGAGGTGTTCTGAAGCCATCGAGCTTGTGTGAAGATAGGCCCCCC
>JACRLM010000107.1 GCA_016235255.1 Nitrospinota bacterium
GAAATCAAAAAGAAAAGGAAGGCCGCGGCGTAACTGTCCGCCGCTTGCGGCCCCGCCGGGATTAATCGGAAATCACCGGATGGACAAAGCGGACAATTCATGTGCTACTAAACCGGACATTTCTATTTGTTGCTAACAGAGAATATGCACAATATGCACAATGCGCATTACACGAGACAATGTTCCTGTATTTTCTTAATTTACAAATAGTTCCCGCTCGCCAGGGCATTCTTCACCCCGGCATCCTAATCTATGCTAAAGAGTCTGGGGGGTGACGCGCTTCGCGCTTAAACACCCCGGACAGCGGAAATTGAAAGGCAATTCCTCCCTCTGTGCCTCTGTGTCTCTGTGGTGACAACTCTTGCTCTCAATCCTGGTTCTCTTCATCCCGGCGTCCATGCAGCGCCATCGTCCCGCTCCTCTTCGCCGCAATTCTCTTCGTTCCATAATTCCCCCCGCTAAAGTAAAATCCATCCTATGAAACAGTTTCACCGCATCATCGGATCCGCCGGGCATATAGACCACGGCAAGACCACGCTGATAAAGGCGCTCACCGGCGTTGATTGCGACAGGCTGAAGGAAGAAAAAAAGCGCGGCATCACCATAGATATCGGCTTCGCATCGCTCCCGCTGCCCGACGGCGGCGTGGCCGGAATAGTGGACGTGCCGGGGCATCGCAAGTTCGTCCACAACATGCTGGCGGGGGCGGCGGGGATAGACGTGGCGCTTTTAGTTGTGGCCGCAGACGACGCCGTGATGCCCCAGACCGTCGAGCATCTGGCCATCTTGGAGATCATCGGAGTCACACGCGGCATGGTGGCGGTGACAAAGGCGGATATGGTGGACGCGGAGACGCTGAAAATGGCCGTGGACGATGTGGCCGCCCTGATCGCAAAATCGTCACTCGCGGGCGCAAATATTATCCCATGCTCCCCGATCACCGGAGCGGGAATGGACGAGGTGAAATCTGAATTGTTCCGCCTCGCCTCCATCCCGTCCCGGCGGGACACGGAATCGTTTTTCCGCATGCCCATAGACCGGGCCTTTACCATGAAAGGGCACGGCCTTGTGATCACAGGCTCGGTATTCAGCGGATCGGCGAAAGAGGAGGACCGCGTGGTGATATCCCCCGGCGGGATGGAGGCGCGGATCCGCAAAATACAATCGTATGGCCGGCAGGCGGAGGTGGCCGCCGCCGGGGCGCGCGCCGCTTTGAACATCACCGGGCCGCAAAAAGAAGAAGTACACCGTGGCATGGTGGCCTGCCACCCCTCCATCGCCGCTGGCCACACTTCGTTTTTCGGCTCGATATTATGCCACCCCCTCTCCCCGGCCAACATCGTCCACGGCAAATCTTATCTTCTTCATCTGCACACAGCGGAGACCTTGTGCGAGGTGGCGCTCGATCCTGTCAAAATACTCAAACTTGGCGGACGCGGATTTGCGAAAATCAGGTTCGGCCATCCGGTGAACCTCCTCCATGGCGACAGGTTTGTGATACGCTCCTCATCGGCCAACCAGACCCTGGGCGGCGGGATGGCGCTGCTCCCCGGCGGGGCGTTGACCGCGGCGGGAAGCAGTGTCGGCGCGGTCCGGGAGTTACTAGCCGCGCTTGAAAAAGGAGTGGACGCTGCGCTTGCCGCGATGGTCCGCCGCGCCCCATGCGGATACCCTGCCAATGAGTTGATGGCGATTTTCAACATGCCGCGCCAAAGGCTGGATGCGGCCATCGCAAAAATCGGCGGCGCCGGGATTTTCGAATGGAAGGGGGAGCCATACGTTTTCCTTGCCGCAGAGGCCAAAGCCGCAATGGAAAAGCTTGCCGCCGCCGTCGCAAAATTCCACGCGGACAACCCGGCGGTGAGCGGGATGGACGAAACGAAGCTTGCCGCGATGGCGCATGCCTTTATTGATCCCGCGCTCGCCGGGCACTGGATACGAAAGGGGGCGGAAGGGGGGCTGCTGGAGATAAACGGCGCGTTGATACGCATCCCCGGCCGCCGGGCGGTGTTTTCCGGAGCGGACGAAAAAGCCCGCACCGCCATCGTGCGCACGTTCCGGGACGGTGGGCTCAATCCGCCAAAGGCCGCCGACGTTCCCACCGTCTCCAAAATTCCCCGCGCCGAGGCTGTGAAGATAGTCCGCGCGCTGATACAGGATGGGGAGCTTGTCACCGTCGCCCCCGAATACGTGATACATCGTGAAACTCTCCAGTCCGCCAAGGCGAAGCTTTTGGAGGAAGTCGCCAGGGAAGGATTCGTGGAGACCGCCCGTTACCGCGACATCCTGGGATGCGGCCGCAAGACCGCCATAGACCTGCTGGAATATTTCGACGGCGCGGGACTGACCAGGCGGGTGGACAACAAGGGGCGGCGGGTCTTGGTATGACGCGTGGCGATTATTGACTATGGCGCCGAAGATCGAGCGGATACTGGCGCGGCTTGATATCGCCACCTCCCCGGAGGTGATGAACCTGCCGGGCTTTAAATCGCACCCGTTGAAGGGGGGGCATAAAGGCTTTTGGTCTATATGGGTGACCGGCAACTGGCGGATAGTTTTCCGCTTTGAAGGGAACCATGTGTTCGACGTTGACCTTGTTGATTACCATTGACCGCAAAGGAGACGACGCCATGGCAATGAAAGAACCGCCCCAACCCGGCAAGTCCGTGCGTTTTGACTGTCTGGAGCCTTTGGGCCTCACTGTCACCAAGGCCGCAAAAGTCCTTGGCGTGAGCCGCCAGGCTTTGAACAATATCGTCAATGGAAAGTCCGGGATTTCCCCTGAAATGGCGATCCGGCTTGGCAAGGCGTTTGGCGGCACGGCGGAAGGATGGCTTGCCCTGCAGATGGCATATGACCTGGCGCAGGCTAAAAAACGGGCGAAGTCTATCAAGGTTGATCGTTACGTCGCGCAGGAAGGGCATTCCGCCTATTAGCTGCCAGACTTTTCGCTTGTCCGGGAATTTCAATTGCTTTCCAGTGTCCGCCTCAGGCAGGTTCAATACATTAAAGTTTCGCTCCGCTTATTTTATAATCCAAAATAATTGAATAACAAAACGATATGATGGATAATCAACAATTGAAATAAAGTATTATGCAGATACAGCAAATGATACAAAAAATGACCGAAACCGGACAGCCCGCCGTGCTTACGAGGACCATCCTGGTTGTGGACGATAACGAGGACAATATCTTCCTGCTGGAAAACATAATGGTCAACAACGGCTACAGGGTGCTGAAGGCCCTTGGCGGCCAGGAAGGGCTGGACATGATCAACGCCGGCTCTTCGGAAATAGACCTTATAATCCTGGACGTGATGATGCCCGACGTGGACGGGCTTACCGTCACAAAGCTTGTGAAGGAAAGTCCCAGGACCCGCCACATACCCATTTTGCTGCTCACCGCCGGCCATTCCCGGACGGAAGACCTGGCCCGGGGGCTGGACATGGGGGCGGACGATTACCTCATAAAACCGGCGGAACGGATCGAACTGCTCGCCCGTGTGCGATCTCTTCTGCGTACAAAGACTCTGCAGGACGAGCTTTCGGAGAAGAACAAAAAGCTCGCCGACATGAACGACAACCTCGAACAGATGGTCGAGGAGCGCTCCATCGAAATACTCATCACAAGGGACGCGGTGATCTTCGGCCTGGCAAAACTGGCCGAATACCGGGACCCGGAGACCGGGGCGCACCTTGAGCGGATCCGCAACTACACCCTCGATCTTTCCAGGGAATTGCTGCGCACCGGCAAATGCCCGGAGGCGATAGACGACGAGTTCTGCAGGATGATATACCAGTGCAGCCCCCTGCACGACATCGGCAAGGTGGGCATACCCGACAACGTGCTGCTCAAGCCCGGCAAGCTCACAGATGACGAGTTTACGATAATGAAAAAACATTCCAGCATCGGCGGGGACGCTTTGGCCTCCGCCATCCGCTGGAACATTTCGGAGAACAACTTCCTTTCAATGGGGTGCGACATCGCTTATTACCATCACGAAAAATGGAACGGCAGCGGATACCCCAAGGGGCTCAAGGGGGAGGACATCCCCCTGTCGGCGAGGATCATGGCGCTGGCGGACGTTTACGACGCCCTCACCCACAAGCGGGTATATAAGGCGGCCATGAGCCACGAGGAGGCCACCAGGATAATCACCGAAGGGCGCGGCTCCCATTTCGATCCGGAAATCGTGGACACATTCCTAAATTCGCAGGAAATATTCATGCGAATCCGGCGGCAATACGAGGCAGGCCCCGCCGAGGCTTGACGCGGCGGCTTGCTGGCATTCTTTTTCCCCTCCTTTACAAGGAGGGGTGGCGGCTTAAGCCGCCGGGGTGGTAATGCTTTCGCGTGATCGCCCGGCAACGAATTACAATGAGCTCTCCCACCCCCTCGGCTCCTTCGGAGCCACTCCCCCTCTGGCAGGGGGAGAAACGGATTTGGAACAACATGGAGCGCGGACATTATGCCTAAAGAAATCACCCACTGGGCCATGGCGCAGGCGGCCGCCGATTCGCTTCAAAACCAGCGGCTCGCCTCCGCTATCAAAGACAACATCCATCTTTATTACATCGGCGCCGTCGTCCCGGACACGGCGTACTATGTCACCTTCGGCTCCCAAAGTGAATTCTATGAATGGGCGGCCGACAGGCTCCACGGAACAAAGGGGGAGAACACTTTCGAGCCGGTCGCGGAGCTGTTCGGGCATATCGGCCAAAATCCATCCGGCGGCTCGCTTGCGTTTGCCCTTGGCGCGTTGACCCATATCGCCTCGGACACCGTGTTCCATCCGCTGGTCTGCCATTTCGCCGGGGATTACCACGCCGCGCAAAAAGATGAGCGCAGGATGGCCCGTGCGCGCCACAGGTGGATCGAAACGCTCATAGACCTTTGGTACATGTCCCGCCCGCTGGCCAATGGCGCGTCGTTGTCCCGTTCGCTGCATAACACCGGGATGGACACGCGGGATTTTTACAGGCTGGCGGCGGCATACGTTTTCAACGCGGAGGGAAAAGGAAAAGAGGCGGGGTTTGCGTTCGCGTCCCACCGGGTTTTCCAAAGCTCGTTCAGCAGCGGCCTTGCAAGAACAGCCCTCAAGGCGGCGGGAACGCTTGGAATTGACACGCGGGAGCACATGCCGCTTTTCTACCCATCCCTTTCCGGCCCCGCGCGAAAACCGCTGGCGGCCGCCGTAGCATACAAAAATCCGCGGACCGGCGAACCGTGCGAAGACTCGCTGGACACCCTTGAACAAAAGACCATCGGGCGCGCCCACGCCTATTTTGAGATGGTGGAGCAAGGGATCACATCGGGAGAAGGCCCGGCGAAAATATTCACCGCCGCAAAAGGCCCATCGCTGGAGACCGGCGTCATTGGCGAATATGGCGCGCCGCCGACGGTTTACAACACGTCAAGGAAAATAGAAGAGATACTTTACTGAAGCTCCGGCTCTGGAGCTTCCGGCGAATCGGCCCTTAGCTGTCTTTATTTGCTTCCCCGTGGTCGCCGACCACGGATTCTTTAAAGCGCACAGGCTAAAGCTCCGGCTCTGGAGCCTCCGGCGCACCGGTTCTCCTTCCCTCTGATTTCTTTTTTAGCTGTCCGGGGGGTTCTTCACCCCGGACTCTTCGTTTACATCAGCCGCTTTTTTTGCTTCCCCGTGGTCGCCGACCACGGATTCTTTAAAGCGCACAGGCTAAAGCTCCGGCTCTGGAGCCTCCGGCGCACCTGTCCTTCTTCCTTCTGATTTCTTTTTCACAGGCTTCGCGTCTCTCTTGCCGGCTTGCTCACCTCTTCCGGAAATATTCCGGAAGCATTCCTCGTCCTTTAGCGATTGAAGGTCCGGATCCGCCCCCGCATACTGTATCGCGGAAAAGCCCATCTTGGCCGCCTTCGAAAGCGCGCCGCACGCCTCCTGCGTCCTTCCCGTCAGCGCGTAAACACAGGCCAGGTTATAGTGATGTATCCCCGCGCCCGGATCGAGCCTGGCCGCGTTTAACAATATTTTTTCCGCATCCGCGTGCTTGCCGAGCTTTATATTCACCTCGCCCAGGTTCCCCACGGCCTCCGCATCGCCGGGCCGCAGCCGGACAGCCTCGGCCAGCTCCCTTTCCGCCTCGTCATACCGCTTGAGAATCAGCAGCGCCGTGCCGATACCAAGGCTCGTCTCAAACGTCATCGAAGGCGCAATCTTGCGCGCCTGCATGTATTTCTCCAGCGCCTCCTCCCCGTAGCCGGTCATGTTGGCCGCCGCGCCCCACATAAGCAGCGCCGCAGCCCTGTCCTTCACCGGCAATTTGTCCGTTTCGCGCAGGCGCACAAGAGCCTTTGCCGGCTTTCCCGCCTTCAGGTAACATTCGCCAAGCAGCGCCTTCAAATCGCCGTCCAGCGGATACATCCGCGCCGCCTCCAGGAACTTCAACGCGGCGGACTCGAATTTCCCAAGTTTATAAGCGGACATCCCCCATGCGAAATACGCCTCCCGCGTCAGGTCCCGCATCCGGGAAACGTGGAAAGCCTTTAGCGCCTGCTCATACTTCCCCTCGTTGTAAAGCCGCGTTCCTTTGGCAACGGCCGATTCCGCCCCATGCCCGGCCGAAGCCGTCAGCGCCACCAGCGCCAGCGCCATCGCAAACAGTTTCATTCGAATCCCCTTTTCCCTTCAATCCGCCCTCTTTGGTGTCATCCGCCCCTGATCCGATCCGCGTCTAATGCTCTCCTCGCCGGGCCTCCGTTATGTTATCATCGTTGTTCTCATTATTAAGAACAGGATTGGTATGGCAAAGGAAAAAGAAAAAATCGCCGAGCCGGAGATCATAAAGGTCACCAAAAAAGGGCACGGCGGCGGCCACGGCGGATCGTGGAAAGTTGCCTATGCCGACTTCGTGACGGCCATGATGGCCTTTTTCCTGCTCATGTGGCTTATGACCATGACGTCAAAGGAGAAAAAGATACTCCTCTCCCAATACTTCAACAACGTCAGCCTCTCCAACGTGAAGGGGGGCCTGCCGTATATGGAGTCCGGCTCGCGCAACCTCACTGAAAAGCCGGAGGACATCATCTCGTCCGTCTCCATTGACCAGGAGAAAATATCCGACCAGATGGCCGGCGGCGCCCCTCCCGCGTCGGAACTGGTCAAGTCCATCATCTCCCAGCTTATGGATTTGGCGGACCAGATCAAGGTGGAGTCCATGGACGAAGGCATACGCATCGAAATTACCGACACGGAGAAAAGCCGCCTGTTCGCCCCGGGCAGCGCGCAGCTTACGGACACGGCGAAGAAACTTTTGAAACCAGTGGCCGAGAACATCAAAGGAGCGGTCACAAGAATCGCCATCGAGGGGCATACCGACTCCCAGCAGATCGCCAAGGGGGGCGAAAGCGCGTGGGAGATGTCCGCCGCCCGGGCCATGGCAGTTCGCAAAGAGCTGGAAGGTTACGGGGTCAACCCGTTCAGCATCGAAAAGATCATAAGCTATGGCGACAGGCTGCTGATGGACAAGTCCAATCCCGCGAACGTTTCCAATAACCGGATCAACATCATCCTGCTCGACAGCCGCAAGACCGAACAGAAAAAGGCGGAAGCCGCCGCGAAGGCAGGCGCTGCCCCCGCTCCCGTGCCCGCTCCAGCCGCGGCTCACTGATAAATACGATGCGGACATTAATCAAGAGCGCGCATTCGCCGGAAGACGTGCGGCCTGCGCCCGCCGCCGGAGTTGACGCAGGCAAAGACCGGGAGGACACTTCCATCGAGTCCGGCGATGAGATCGTCGCTGTGATCAAGGCCGCGATTGCGGCGTATAAGAAAAGCAATTCGTAGCGCTGGAATCCATCCGGCAGTTCCTGTTTCTCCCCCTTTACAAGGGGGAGTACGCCGCAGGCAGGAGGGGGTAATCTTTGCGCGATGCTTTCCCGGCTCGTTTACCACCCCGGCGGCTGGACGCCGCCACCCCTCCTTAAAAAAGGAGGGGAAACATTGACCGCTGTCCGGTGCGTTCTTCATCCCCGGACTATTATTTTATTGCTTCCCCGTGGTCGCCTCGGACTGTTGCCCAAAAGGGAAAACACGCGAAACGAACGCTGTCCGGGGTGTTCTTCACCCCGGACTCTATGTTTATAAGAGTGCTAAACTCTTGACTTTGGGACATCGGGGTGAAGAACACCCCGATGAAATAATGCCATGTATTAAATCATTGCTCCCGGGCGCCCGAATCGGCTTCCGGTATGGCATAATGAAATTATTTTTCTTACCCTTCCTTCTCCTGTAATATTCATTTCCTTCTCCATCCCCTCTGTGCCTCTGTGTCTCTGTGGTTATATTTCCTTTACTCTCCTGAATTTCACCAAACAAGCCTTCCCCGTCTCATATTACCCTGTATTGACGCGGGTTTCATGCCCCCCACCCTCCTACTCTTTCAGAACGCCCAGAACGCTCTAGTGCGACTTATGCTACTTTTCTTTCTGTTCGCATTTACCTCTTGTTTTTTCCGGGTTACATTCCGCGTGTGCTCGCCGCTCACCGGAAGCATGGCCGGAACCTCCGGCCCGGCTAGTGAAACGTTTGATGGAGGTATTTGTGATGATGATGGCGCCGCCGCCGGACTGGCTCCCGGACGTTGACTGTCCGGGAAATCCCCTCCCTCCCGGATCCCGCCCTTTCGGGCTCCCGCCGGTCTTACCGCCCTTTTTACGCTTGACCCAGCCCCCGTTCGGGAGCCTGCCCGGCGGCGGCGCCTCATCACCACACCCCGCAACCTTTATACGGAGCTAAGGACCAAATGCCCACAATTGACGACAGCGGCGCCGTGAAAAGCGTCAGGAAAAGCGCACTGGAGCTACTCGCGGGGCTGTACATGTTCCCCCAGAAGGACGCTTCCCTGGCCGCCTCCTTAAAGCCTCGCTTCCCAGGCCTCGTCCAAAAGGACGTGAAGGACTGCCTTTCGTATCTGGGGAAAAAAGGTTATCTCTCCGTGCACCGCACAGGCCGGCGCCCCGCCACATTCCAGATAACTCCGCTGGGCATAGACATCGTGGACGGCGCCCTCAACGACCAGGGGATCATCCCCACAAGGCCAGACCCCGCCGCGCTGATGGCCAAAAAGGCGGTACGCTCCGGCGTTGTGGCCTATTGCCGCCAATACCCCGAATCGTTCAACGGCGACGATGAGATACATATCGACCTGCTCGATCAGGGGATGGAGCGGCTGCTTCTCGACGATGTGCGTTATCACATCTGGTACCTGGCCGGCAAAGAATATCTGGAGATGAAGACCCATCCCGCCTCAAACGGCGTCATCTACCTTGCGCGGATAACCGCCCGTGGGATGGACCTGGCCGACGGCGTGCTGTCCGACGCGGGAGTGACCAACGATGAATGACGTGGTTTCCCCATCGCTTTCCGATGAGCAGAAAGATGCGGTGGAACGCGCCTTCGCCGCCGGTTCGCCGAAAGCGGAGATATTGCGCGAGGCGCTGGCCCTCGGCCCGGCCAGGGAAGAGGACGTGGCCGACGAAATAGAAAAGATGGAGGCCGCCGCGCAGTTAAAGCGCCATTTCAAGAAAGAAGGCGCCCGCATCATCCGCGATTTTTTGGACCGCGCGAAAGCCGGGTCCGACGTGGACGACATCGCCGCCCTGCTGGAGCTTGCCATATACCGCGACCTTCTGCGGCGCTGCGCCGAGGACGAAAAGTCCCTGGGCAGGATTTCCATGGAGCAGCTTTTAAAGTTCGACATCCATTACCGCCGCGTCCGGATCGCAACGAAAAAGGTGGATGAAAGCTCCCCCGCCACCGCCGCAAAGACCAGGAAATTGGCGGCCAGGATGCTGGTGCGCATCGTGGAGAAAATCGAGAGCCTCGGCGGACAGGTCAAATCGCTCCACGATCCGCTGATGGAGTGGGCGAAGGAGGAGTTCGGCGAGAAATTCGTCGCCGAGGCGGACGGCGAACTAAACGAGATCGAGTTGATCGGCTCCCGCGCCGCGATGATCGGTTTTGACATGAACATGGAGAACGATGATGGACACGACCCGGCTTGCGGACTTTCTGGCTGACCCGGCCCATTTCGCCGAGACTTTGCTCAAGTCCGGCGGATCTGCCGTGGCGCTGGACCCGTGGCAGAAAAGTTTTCTGCGCAACGGCGCGAAGCTTGCCTGTGTGCTTAAAAGCAGGCGGGTGGGCGGCTCGTGGATAATGGCGATGAAAATGTTCATCCGCTCCCAGCTAAAGCCGGGCTACTCCGGATTTTTCGTCAGCATGAACCGGGAAGAGGCGCGCGGCAAGATTGATTACGTGGACGAGATGCACGACTCCCTCCCCCGCCGCTTCCGGCTGAAAAGGACCGCCCGCTCCAAGGACGAGATTTCGTTCACCGGTGTAAACGGGAAAAAGTCTTTCCTGCGCTCGCTGGCGGCAAAGGCCCCTCGCGGGCGCGGCGGCGACGTGGGGATTTCGGAATTGCCCCATTGCCAGAACTCACGCCAGATATATGAAGGCGCCCTCCACGTCACCGCGCGCGGGATGGACGACTGGCTGGCCATAGAGTCCACCCCCATGGGCAAGCACGGCGTGTTCTATGACATATGCCGGAGCGGCGCGGACAACTTCGCCAGGTACGACGTGCCATGGTGGCTTTGCGCGGCGCTGTGCGTGGACGTGCCACGCGCCGCGATGGACGCCCCCGCCATGTCCACATCCGCCCGGGTCAAAAAGTTCGGCTCGGATAGTTTGAAGGTGATCCACGGTTCCATGACGCAGCGGGCCTTCCAGCGCGAGTCCGAGCTGGAATTCACCGAGATGGAGGACGCGGCGTTCCCCATGGACTTGATAATGTCCTGCGCCGAGGCTGAATATTCGGCGGAAGGCGCCGCGCCGCTTGTGTTCCGCAAAGTCGCAAAGGTCCCTTCGCAGATGGACTGGGAATGGCTCCGGCAAAAACGCAAAGGCGCCCTTTTCATCGGCTTCGACCTGGGAAGGAAAAAGGACCAGTCCGCCATGGCCGTCCTCGACCTTAACGGCGGGAAATTCGAGACCCGCATGACGGTCTCCATGGTGGACACCCCTTTTTCCTCCCAGCGGGAAGCGGTGGAAGCCGCCATCCGCCAATGCGCGGCGTTCCGGATGGACGCGACAGGCGCCGGGATGGACATGGGCGAGCGGATGGAGCGCGCTTTCCCGGCAATCGCCAAAGGGGTCACCTTCACGTCCAAATCAAAAGGGATGATGGTGGCCGGAATGTTCGGCGCCCTGTCTGAAAAGAAGATAGTGATCCCCGCCGAGCGCAACATCATCGGCGAGCTTGCCTCCGTGCGCGAGACCGTCGGCGAATCGGGAAACCGTCTATATCACGCCGCCGCTGGAGTGAAGCATCACGCGGACATGGCATGGGCGTTGATGCTTGCCCTGGAAGCGGCCAGGGAAGCCGCCGCCCCCGCTCAAACCGAGTATCACTCCGTTTCCCGCCGCCGCGTGATGAAGGGATTTTGACATGAAAAACATTGTTCGCCACAGAGACACAGAGACACAGAGGCAGGATGGAATGGATCCTTCCCCGTGGCCGCACAGAGATAATGCTTCCCCGTTGCCGCACAGAGATAATGCTTCCCCGTGGTCGCCTGACCACGGTTCTCCTGCTCAATCATCTCTGTGCCTCTGTGTCTCTGTGGTCAATTATCCTTTCTCTTTGTTGAATATTCGTCCCCGCCGGCTGTCTCATCTTAACCATCTCATGGAGACTTGCTCATGACCATTTTAAGACCCCGAAGTGGCGAGATCATCCCCACAAGGCCCTTCACCTACTGGTCCTCCCGCTCCCCGCGCGACCTGACGCCGGGCCGGCTCGCCGCCATACTCAACAATCTGGACGCGGGCGACGCCGCCGAGGCCATGGCCCTTTTCGACGAGATGGAAGAGCGAGACCTGCACCTTGGCGCAGTCATGCAGACCCGCATCCTCTCCGCCATCTCACGCGACAGGGACGTGATCCCCGCCTCGGACAAAAGCGCCGACGATAAAATCGCCGCCTTCGTGCGCGACGTTTTCGACGCAATCCCCTCCCGCCAGGCGCTCATGGCGTCGCTCATGTCCGCCGTCTCCCACGGCTTTGCCATGGCGGAGATAATCTGGGATTTAAAGGACGGCGCCGTGTCCATAAAAGAGATCGCACCACGGCCGCAAAAGCTTTTCACCTTTATTGATTATGAAGACCCGGCCCGTCTTCTCGATTTCCCGCGCTATCTTTCCCCGAAAAATCCGGTGGGTGTGAAATTGCCGCGCGAAAAATTCATTTTCCACAAAAACCACGCAGTCTCATCAGAATTCCTAAAGTCCGGCCTGTATCGCGGCATCGCCTGGTATTACCTGTTCACGAACTTCACCGTGAAGGACTGGCTTTCGTTCATAGACCTGTACGGCGTCCCCATGCGGCTGGGCAAATACAACTCCACCGCCACGGACCAGGCCCGCGCCGTGCTCAAGGACGCCGTGGCCAACCTGGGATCCGACGCGGCGGCGGTGATCTCCGGCGACACCACTATCGAGTTCATACAGTCAAACCTCACCGGCTCCCAGTCGCTGTTCTCCGACGCGGTGGAGTTTTTCAACCGGTTAAAGTCCAAGCGTGTCCTCGGCCAGACCCTTACAACCGAACCGGGCGCCGGCTCCGGCGGGTCATACGCGTTGGGCCAGGTGCACGACCGCGTCCGCAACGACATCGTGGCCTATGACTGCAAGGCGCTCGACGAAACATTGAGCCATGATCTTGTGCGGCCATTGGTGGACTTTAACTTCGGGCCGCAAAAGTCGTATCCCAAAATAATCACCCGCCTTGCCCAGCCGGGGGACGTGGACGAAAAGCTGAACCAGATTAGAAAGCTCGTGGAGATGGGCGCAAAAGTCCCCGCCCGCATCGCCGCCGAAGCCGCCGGCGTGCGCCTTTTAGGCGACCCGGAAGAGCCGCTGACAATGGCGCATGGAACAGGGAAATAGGAATGATGATTTACACCGCAGAATCACAGAGACTCAGAGATAATGCTTCCCCGTGGTCGTGCGGAATAATTGCTTCCCCGTGGTCGCCTGACCACGGTCATATATCTTATCCCCCCGCTTCCCCGTGGTCGCGCGGAATAATTGCTTCCCCGTTGCCGCCTGACCACGGAGAAGCAGAAAACAGAAAGGAACATCCCATGAACCCCGTCAATTCCCGGCCCCTTTTGATCGTCCCCTTCGGCGTGTTCCCGCACGCCAAGGGTGACCAGGTGATAGACCGCCCCGCCGCCAAGCGAATCTTAAACCGGATGAGCTCCTGGGGCCGCGACATCGTGGTGGACTACCTCCACGAATCTTTCAAGCAATGCGGCCGCGCCCCCGCCGCCGGTTGGGTGAAGAGCGCAACAGCGCGCCTGACAGAAGATGGGATCGAGGCGGTGATCGAATGGACCGGCGACGCAATGAAATCCATCAATGCGAAAGAATACAGGTTCCTCTCGCCTGTCTTTGAATCGGATGGAGGGATGATCACAGGCCTTGTGAACTTGGGCCTTACCAACAATCCGAACATCAACTCCATGCCGCCGCTTATAAACCAACTTTCTATACAGGAGAACCAAATGCCAAAGACTCTCATCGAATCGCTCAAAAGCTCCCTCGGGCTTGCGCCCGGCGCGGCGGAAGCGGACGTTTTGTCCGCCGTGGAAGCGCTGATAAAGCGCCCCGGCTCCATCGCCGGGATCCTTGGCGGCAAAGTGGCCCTGCTCGGCCTTGCGCCGGAGGCCACCGACGAGCAGATAGCCGCAAAAATCGAAGAGCTGGCCACCGCCTGCGCCGAGACGAAAGAATCGTCCACGGGCCAGTTGGTAAACGACGCCATCGCCGCCGGAAAGCTTTCCCCGGCGTTGGCCGGCTGGGCCAATAACCTTGGCCGCAACAATCCCGAATCTCTGCGTGTGTTCCTTCTGAACAGCTCCCCGGCCATCCCGCTGGGGGGCATCATCACCCCGTGCGGCAAACCGGCCGCCGGAAAGCTCACCGAAAGCGAGTCCAACGTGATGCGGCTCCTTAACTTGAGCGAGTCTGATTTCGCGAAGTACGGATCGTAACACCGGCAACAACCGTCATCCCGAGCCTGCCGAAGGATGACACAACACTTAACGAAAGGACAAGACATGGCAAACCTGACTTCAGACAGAAAGACAACCAGAAGGGACGGGGCGCTGTTCTCCCATCCCGCCGCCGCCGCCACAGTGGTATATTCCGGGGCGCTGGTGGCGATCAACCAGAGCGGCTACGCCATCCCCGCCGCCGACGACGCCACCCACACCTTCGCGGGCAAATCGGACGTGCAGGCGGACAATTCCGCCGGGATCAACGGCGACGTGATTGTTGAAGGGCACAGAAGCGGCGTGTTCGATTTCAACTCCTCCGGGATGACCCAGGCGGACCTGAACACCGACGCTTATGTGGTGGACGACAACAACGTGGGACGCGGTATCGCCGCACAGCCGGTGAACATCACCGGCGTTTCGTTAAAGCGCATCGCCACAAGCCGCGGCGGATCGCGAGCATTGGCCTTCACCGCCACCGGCACTACGCTGGGCTATGGCGGCGGCTCCGCCGTCAACGCTGGCGCTGGCGGCCAGTTCACCCTCACCGCCACAGACGGCTCGCAGATCCTTGCGACGGTTACAGCCGGGTCACTACCCGTGACCGACCAGAGCGACTCAATCCAGCTTCGCCACGTGCGGGCCGGCAGGATCGTTGACATATCCTCCGCCACGTCGGTGTTCGTGGACATACAGGGCGCCACACGCGGCTAAACCCTATCACAACCATCAACCATATCCCGAAAGGACTTCAAAACATGACTCCCCTTCTGATCGTAGCTCTCCCCATACTGGCCGCCATCGCGGCCCTCACAGGCCACGCGCCCCACGCCGATTCCATGGCGTTCGTCCCCTTCATCCTCGGCCCGGTGATTAACAGGACCGTCCTCACCGACACCATGCGGGGCTTCAAGACCGTGTTCCAGCGCGCCTATGAAGCGGCCTTCACCTATTCTGGCGACATGGCCATGCGCGTTGATTCCAAGACCAGGCAGGAAGAATACCGCTGGCTGGGCGCATTCCCAGGCCTGAAAGAATGGCTCGGCGAGCGCGCCGTAAAAGACCTGGCCCTGGACGGGTTTGTGATAAAGAACCGCGATTTCGAGGCCACCGTCGCCGTCAGCCGCAACGACATCGAGGACGACAACATCGGCGTGTACGCCCCCCTCTTCTCCCAGCTCGGCGAGAACGCGAAACAGCATCCCGACGAGCTTGTTTTCTCCATGCTGTCGCAAGGGTTCGCCTCCAAGGCGTTCGACGGGCAGTTCTTTTTCGACACGGACCATCCCAACGGATCCAGACCGGCCTGGTCGAACAAATCCATCGAAGCTCTCTCGGCGGCGGCGTATGAGACCATGCGGCAGAACATGATGAGCCTGGTCAACGAAGAGGGCCGCCCAATGCGTGTGCGCCCGTCCCACATCATCGTGCCGCCGCAATTGGAAAAAGAAGCGCTCGACATCGTCCGGGCGGACCTGACCACCGGCGGCGTCTCCAACGTGTGGAACAACTCCGCCGACGTGATCGTGGCCCCGGAGCTTGCCGCCACGCCCACATACTGGTTCCTTGCCGACCTGAAGCGGCCCATAAAGCCCTTCATCATGCAGATGCGCAAGGAGGCCCAGTTCGTGGCGCTGGACAACCCGGACGACGAGAACGTGTTCATGCGCAAGGAGTACATCTACGGCGTTGATTACCGAGGCGCAGTGGGCTACGGCCTGCCGCACCTTATCGCCGGCTCCACCGGCGGCGCCTGATAAACCCGCGATCGCAGACCTATCGCCAGCCGTACCGCAGGGGCACGGCGCTCCGTGCCCCTGCAAACTGAAAGGAACTCAAATGCCATACTGCACAATGGACGACCTGAAGACGAAGATAGACGAGCGCGCCCTCACCGAGCTTACAGACACGGCGGGGCTAAACGTCCCCGACGCATCCAAGGTGGACAGGGCCATCCGCGACGCTTCCGCGCTGGTGGACAGCTATCTTGGAAAAGCATACCGCGTCCCGTTCAATCCCATTCCGCACACGGTGATAGACATAACATCGGCGCTGGCCATCGGAAATCTGCACAGGTTCCGTTCCGCCGAGTCTCCCGTGTGGAAAGCGGCCTGCGACGACGCCATGACCCGGCTGCGCGCCATCGCCCGTGGTGAAGCTTCGCTGGAAGGCGCCATCGCCGAACCGCCAGCCTCCGACGATGATTCCGCCGCGCTGATGTTCACAAGCTCGGCCCGGCGGTTCTCCCGCGATTCGCTTAACGGGATGTGACCGCCATGAACTACACCACAATGCAGATCGAGGACGCGATACTCGCGGCATTGGCCCCGCTTTCTGTTTCATCAGGCGGCGCGGCCCGAACCCTGGCGTCATACGACGGCCAGTTCGAGGATGCCGCCGCCGGGAAGGACCAGTTCACCATAGTGTTCCCCGCCGCGCTGGCCGCGTTTTTGGGATCGGATTTCGACGCGCGGTCGGCGCCCACTTTCACGCGCACTATGCGCTTCGGCGTTTTCTGCGCGTCATCGAATCTTGGCTCCCAGCTTTCCCGCCGTCGCGACGCTTATACGCTGCTGGACGCAAGCCGCGCATTGTTAAACCACAACACGCTGGGACTGGCCATATCGCCGCTATTGATCGAGCGGGAGTCCGCCGTCCTTTCCACCCGGTCGGTCACAGTTTTTTGCGCGGAATACATCCTGTCCGCCCGGGACGACGCCGCGTTTTGAATATAGGAGGAACCATGAGCTTTATAAAGAACGTCGCAAGCCGGAGCAAGTCCGCTCCGGGCAAGGCCAATGTTAATCAGCCCAAACCGGCCCGCCGCCCGTCCGGCGTTTATGCGTCCGCCACGTCATCGCGCTCTGCCGTGATGGCCAACGTCCGGCGCTACATCCTGCGCACGGGCCGCACGGACATTTTCTCCGGGGAGCCACAGGTATGAGCGCCGAAACGATCCCCGCCATGGCATATCCATCGTTCGCGTCCGCCACGGCCACATTCGCCCCCGCCGCATGGCCTGTCCGCGATTCGGGCGGCCTTTCCTTCGAAAGGTTCGAAGCGGACGCGCGCACGGCGGGCGGCGTGTTTATCAAGCAATCATCGCCGGTGGTGGAAAAAAGGGTGTCGCTCACATACCGCATGTTCACCACCGCCGAACGTGACGCCTTCGCCAGCCCGGCGGGCGCCGGCTTTTTATATTCCGTCAACGGAGCATCCTTTGAGTACCGCCATTCGGACGGCTCGATACATTCCGCCAGGTTCGTCTCCGGCGCCGCGGTTTCCACCCCGGCGGGCGCGGGATATTGGAATCTTGGCCCAATCGAACTTGTTCTGGACGCATGAGGCGCGGTTGAAATGAAATACCCTTCGCAACGTGTCATCAGCGCCATGTCCTCCAACAGGCTTAAGCCGGTGTGGCTACTCAAGCTGGACTTGAAATCGGCGGATTCCGCGCTCTCGCTATATCTTTCCGACCGCCCCATAACACTCTGGGGCCAGCCGTGGAAACCACTTGTGACAGCCTGGGGAACGGTGGACTGCTATTTTGATCCCACCATACAGGAGACCGGCGTGTCGGACATGACGGTGAAACTGGCCAACACGCCCGGCCTGCTTGGCGCGGGGACTCATGGGATAAGCTGGTATTTTAGAAAGTACTCGCTTATCTCCTCCACCGCCACTATATACCTTTGGCTCGACGGGGCGGAGCTATTGGAACCCGCTGGACAAGACCAGAACGATCTTCTAACCGTGCTTTCCGGCGTGCCGGAGATCGCCTCCGGAATCTCACCGCTCGAATGCCCGCTGGACATCGTGGCCCATTCCGTATATTCCGGCGGCGACACTTCATTGGGCAACCTGCTAAACGGAGTGTACACCCGCAACCAGTGGGAATCGCTCCCGCCCGAACTGGAGGGGCAATACAAGCCGGCGGTCTTCGGGCATAACGTTCAGTGCAAAGGCATTGCTTTAAGCTCCCCGTTCCGTTGCGGCCAGGTTGCCGGCCCGGCGGACCTTTTCGACTCCACAAAGGGCGCCGATCATGTCCTGATCACTTATCCAAAAAGCGGCGCTATAAACTCCGCTTCACCTTTCCCCGCCCCTTGCGACATTTATATCGGCGACTGGCGGCTCACCGTCTCCTCCCCTCCGGAGTTGTTCAGCGGCGACACGTGGAAATATAAATTCGGCTCCGCCAAAAGTTACATCCCCACGCCATTGGACGGAACGGAGCCTTTGTTCGTCCCATCCTCCGCCGCCCTGTGGCCGCGCTCCCAGGATTCCGGCCACGGCCCATACGCCATTTCGGAGCCTCCTTGCGGCGCGCCGTTCCAGTTCTATCACGGCCATTCGGACACCGGGAATTCGAAGGACGGCCTGCGCCCCGGCCGAAGCGGTAGTTACATCATGGATGTTTACGTGAACGGCTCAAAAGTTCAGGACAGCCAGGTCGTCCGCGACGACGCCTTCGGGATCGGCTGGATAAAGCTTGAAGGCTCGTCAGTTCATGGCAAGCTGGGCAATCCTTCGGTCATCAGCCTCAAGTGGACAGCGCGTGACCAGGGCTTCAACAGCGGAGACACTTATCTTCACGCCGCCCAGCTCACCGCCAGTTGGCCATATGGATACAATGTGGACGCAAACCCGTGCATCCTGGGCGATTTTTCCGTCCCGGCGTCCGGCGGCGGAGCTCCCGCCTCAACGCAACTGGGGCTTGTCAATTCGCCCCGATACGCTTTCATCGGCGCCAGAATCGCTTCCGCCAGGTTTGTGATGCGCTATACGGCCCCAGAAGTGACCAGCGGGACTTTTCACGCCTCCATTCTCGGCTCATCATACAGCTTCGCCGCCTCCGAGCTTGTGGACGGCTCTTCAATCGCCTCTCTGGGATGGTTCGTTGCCAAGCAGACCAAAGGGACCAGCGCCGAGATATGGCCCAACAACAACGGTTACCCGAATACGCAGACAAGCCCGGTGGCGCGCAAATGGGACATTTACGAGCTTTCCCGCGACGTCACGGAAATAGTGCAAACCAACGCCGCCGTCAACAATGGATTGGCGGGCGGTTTACAACTGTGGTTCTCCGGCTCGGCCTGGCCGGCGTCGCTCAACAGCGTTGTCCTGCTTTCCTGCGAACTGGAGATTCAATATGAGGGGGTCGCCTCCGCCGCCGAACGTCCGGAAGTCACCGCTATCATAGGCTCATCGTCTTCCACCGCCGGACAGATATTAAAGCAGCTTTTGCCTTCAACGGAAATCGGAGCGGGATACGATGATCCGTCCCTGCCGAAGCTGAAAATAACGGTGGACAGCCAGCGGACGCTGTTCTCTTTCGCCAAATCAGTGGCCAAAGAGGCCGGGTATTCTATTTCCCGCAATTCCTCCACAGGCAAGCTCGACCTTGTGTTGTCCATGGACAACCGTGACAACGCCAATCCCCCCGCTCCCACCGGCGGATTCGCGGACATCGCCGAATCGTCCCTGCTTCTCGGCGCTGACGGCGGCCCGATTATCTCGCGTCTGCGCTCGGCGCCGGAGAACGTGGTCAACGAAGTCACCGTATCTTTCACGAACATGGAGGGCGCCAGGGAATCTGTCACCGTGCGCGACGAGGCTTCCATATCGTCCTATGGCCTTCGGGTGCACAATGCGCGGCTTTCCTCCGCCACCTTGCGCGCGGACGCGGAAAGCTATGCGCTGGGCATCCTCAACGCCAACGCCGGGGTCAACGATTTTTATAAAATGACTTTCCCCCTCGGCCCCGCCATGTTCATCGAACCCAACGATGTGCTGCGGGTCACCGCCGGGCTGGACAATCTGGACCTCACCAGGATGCGCGTCGTGTCCGTGGAAACAGACCCGGGCTCACTTGCGGACGGGGTGATTTCCACCATAACCGTCACGGCCCAGCGGTTCAATCTATACACCAGCGGCTTTGGCCGTTCAACTTTCGGTCCGGGGCCGTTCGGCTCCGGCCAGATCATGGAGAATTAACATGCCAATACAGGGATACACCCCAAACTTGAACCTTCCCAAAATCTCCCCCGGCTCGACGGACAACTGGGACGTTTGGTACAACCAGTCGCTCGACGCGCTGGACCCCCCGTCGCTTATCTACCAGATAACCGCCGCCCAGGACATCGCGGCGGGCAACGTTGCCGTGATAAAGGACGACGGCGCCGGGGCGAAGAAAGCGTATCTGGCCGCCAGCGGAACGTACACTTTCGGCGACCCGCTGGGCGTCGTCAACCAGACCGCCAGCGCTGGCAATCCCACGCGGCTCACCCTTGAAGGGCGCGCCCAGAATAATTCATGGAGCTTTGGAACGGCTCACAAGTTCGCTTATCTCTCCGCCTCCGGCGCCGTCACCACCGCGCAGACGGCCACGAAAATCGGTTATGTGATTTCCGCTTCGTCCATATTCTTCCAACCGGGAGGCTCCGGCGGCTCTTCTATCAGCATCACCGGCGCCAACGGCATACAAAATACCGGCTCGGCGTCCAACGTCATCCTTTCTCCAGTCTACGGCTCCACAGTGAACACCGTATGCCAGGGGAACGACGCCCGCCTTCATTCGCAGAACACCGATGGAGGCACAAACGCCGCCTCCTTCGAAATCAATTACACCGCCAACAGCGCCCGTCTGCAGACAACAGGCCTTACAGCCATGCGCGACTACACATTCCCGGACGCCACCACAAAACTGGTCGGCGAATCCGCCTCCGCCGCCATCACCGTCCAGCACTGGTTTTCACCAACGTCCGCCAAGGCCCCGTTTATACTTGGCGCAAACGCACAGGGACAGCTTGTCACGGGGCTCAACGCCGATATGCTCGACGGGCAGCATTCATCGGCCTTCGCCACGTCCGGCCATGACCACACCGGAACATACGAGCCCGCCAACGCCAACATCCAAAGCCACATTTCTTCCACCTCAAATCCCCACTCGGTCTCGGCGGCGCAGGTTGGAAACGCCACCGCCCAGTGGAACGCGGACAAAATACGGGGAGCCGCAGTGTCATCAACGGCGCCTTCCGACGGGCAGGTCTTAAAATACGTGGCCGCCAATTCCCAGTATGAGCCTTCAACTTCCGGCGGTTCTTCACAGGCCGCCACCGGCGGCGGACTCGGCGGTCTTGTTATCAGGTCGAACGCCGCCAATCCTGCATATCAGATGGATATTTCCGCCGATTTCGCCGACTTGTGGGACGGAACGCAATGGAAAAGTTTCCGCGCAATATCGCTGACCGCCGACATCACCGTCGCCGGGGCCAATGGCCGGGACGCCGGAAGCGAGGCGTCAAGCACTTGGTATTACATCTGGCTCATCGGAAAAACGGATGGAACGGTGGCCGGGCTTTTCTCCACTTCATCCACAGCGCCCACCATGCCGTCCGGCTATACATATAAACGATGCGTGGGCGCGATATATAACGACGCTTCCAGCAACTTCTGGCGCATATTGCAGATTCATGACCGCGTCTATACAACCCATGATTTCCCGTCTGGACTATATCTGTCGTCGGGAGGTTCCACCACTTACGCCTTGGTGACGCCTAATGTCCCTGTCATAGCGCTTGAAGCGTGCATCATCGCCGGAACATCCACCGCAGGGTCATATGTTTATTTTTCCGTTGATGGCGTGAACGGTTATTGCGCCCCCTACGGCGGCGGCCCCGTGTATATGTTGTCCGCTCCCTTTGTGATTCCACTTACGTCCGCGCAAAAGCATTACTACAAAGTGTCCACAGGCTCATGCAACATGTACCTCGTCGGTTGGAGAATTAAAATATGAGAGCGAGAATAGACACGTTGACAGGAAACATCCTCTCCATGGGGGAGGACAAATATCCGTCCGATCCCGCCTCTGTCATCACCCTTGACGCGCCTGGCGACATGTGCGATTACCTCCCCATCGAGGATCACATTTACGATGCCGTGGCGGCGATCATCCGCCCGCGCAACCCCGCCGAGGCTTTGTCCGCCGCTGACTTGCTCGCGCTTTACGGTATAGGCGCATGACCACGGACGACATAAGACGCCTCTACGACAAGATAGACTCGCTCAAGGACGAGGTCGGCGAGATCAACGAACGCAACGCCATGATCCTGGCGAAGCTCCAGATGTACGAGGGGCGCCACATGAAGCTGGAATCCCAGGTGGACACGATTGACCGGCTCCACAGCGATATGGGATGGAAAATATCCGCCGCGATAGCCACGGGATTGGGAAGCCTTGCCACCGCCGCCGCGACCGCCTTTTTAAAGTACGGAGATAAATGACAATGAACGAAGCCGGCTTCAACCTCATCAAGCGCTTCGAGGGATTCCGCGCATCACGCTATCTATGCCCGGCCGGCAAACCGACAATCGGCTACGGCCACGTGATCCTTCCCGGCGAACATTTCGACGCGCAGATAACGGAGGGGTATGCGGACATGCTTTTGCGCAACGATGTCCGTATCATCGAAAACCTCGTTTTGACGATGATCGGCGGGGCGAATTACCGCCAGCTTTCCGCGCTCGTCTGCTTTGCGTACAACGTGGGGACGGCCAACCTGTTCAATTCCACGTTGCTCAGGCTGTTCAACGCTGGTGACGCCGCGGGAGCGGCGCATCAGTTTTTAAGATGGACAAAAGTCACCGATCCCTCCACCGGGGAGAAAAAGGAGCTGCCCGGCCTTGTGGCCAGGCGGCAGGCTGAAAAAGAACTATTTGAAAAGGAGACATGGACATGAAACGAAAACCGGCTTCTCACCACCCCGTAGGGGCGGGTTTGAAACCCGCCCTCCTCGCCATGGCGGGGGCGTCGCTTTTAATGGCTTCCTGTGGCGCCACGGCGGATTCTTTCCGCGTCGGCTCAGACAGGCCGGAGATCGAAATAACCCACACCGTAAAGGTGCGCGGGGTGAAGGCGGACCGCGGGCTGGAGTCCGTGCTGGCCGAGACCGCGAAAGTGGAAGGGGCGAAAAATGGACGCTAAAAATAATACCGCTTCCCCTTTGCCGCCTGACCGCGGATTCCTGCCTCCGTGCCTCCGCGCCTCAATGGTTATTTTGCTTTTCCTGACAGCCTGCGGCAACAACCTCAACGTTGGCGGCGGCGGCTCCACGAACACCACAGCCACCACCACCACGGCCACCACGAACACGAATTCCAACAATCCCTCCGTGGTCACGCAGGGAACCGGGACGGGAACGAACGCCGCCGCGTCAATCACTCTGTCCGCCACGAAAAACCAGGAATATGTCACCGGCGCGGCGGGCAATATCTCCACTAGCGTCACAGTATTGCTGGAGTGGACCGACACCCTGCCGTTGACCACCGGAACGGAGTACACATACACGCTATTGGTCAACGGAGCGCCAGACCAGGACAATTACACCATGACGTCAGTCGGCGGGATCGGCTCTGTCATTTACACGGTGACGGTGGGGGGCGACTATGTTTTCGCTATAGAGTCCAGCGCCGGCCTGAAGTCCGATGACATCCGCATGACTGTGATCCTGTAATGCCGATTAAAGACCTTGTCACCGACCCCGGCACGGGACAGATGAGCCATACGAAACTCTGGGCCAACATTGCTTACGCCTCGTCAACCGGAGCTTTTGTTTACACCGTCATCATAGGCTCCGCCACGGCGGACATATGGCTGATCTACCTTGGCATCGTGGGAGCCTCGGCCACCGCCAGCAAGTTCCTGAGTTTGCGTTATGGCGCCGCGCCGGTGGACGATCCATCCCATCCCCCCGCTTCCCCATGGTCACCTGACCACGGTTCCCTTTCTCCCCCTTGCCAAGGAGACCTTTGCATAATTCCAGCATCGTGGTTTTGATCCATCATTTACCCCGTAATTGCGGATTGACGGCCTCTTTGCGCTCAGACAACGACTGTTTTGTGCCCCCCATGGAGCCCGCTTTAGCCTCGTTTTCCCGCT
>JACRLM010000108.1 GCA_016235255.1 Nitrospinota bacterium
ATCCGTTAACGCCTCTAAAAACCTCATCTTCCGAGTCTCCTGTAACCACTCTGTCCGCTTCATGGCGTTTCCTCCTGGATACACCATAGAACCGGACAGATTATGTGCTACAGACCCGGACAGTTTATGTGCTCTCTACACTTGCCCCTTCGCCCTATTGCCCCTCCATTCTTATTGTGGTACAAACATTGATTAATATGTATCAAAGGCTTTAAGGGCTTCACATGATAGACGACGAACTGAGGGAAGACCACGAGGACGTGCATTTCGGGCGCGGTCAGATAGACGAATTCACCAAAGAACTGGAAGCGGAGGAAAAATCCAAAAAGCGCAGGATGTATTTCGGCGTGGCCGCGCTTTTGGCCGCCATCGGCGCCGGGGCTTTCTTCTCCGGGATACTCGATGACGCTCCATCGCAGCAGGGGAAGGCTGCGGCAAGCCTGAACGACAACTCAAAGCCTGCCAAGGCGGAGGAAATCAGCGGCAAGATCAAGGCCGACGAAGGGAAAAACCTGATTGACGAGGACACGAATCCGCCCGGAGCAGTGAAAGAGAGCGAGGCGGTGGAGAGCGACAAGGCCGTGGCGCTGGCCGAAAAGCAGGACGCCGCCGGGCAGACCAAAGCCACCGCCGCCGGCCCGAAAGGCAAAGACACCGGGGACAAACAGCCCGCGCCTGAATTCTCCGTGCAGGTGATGGCCACAAGCGACGTGGCCATGGCCCTTGCCACAAAGGAGGCCATCTCGCAAAAAGGGGTGGGAAATCCTTTTGTCTCCATTGGCAAGATAAAAGAGAGCGTGTACCTTGTGCAGGCGGGGGAGGCGGTTTCCACGGCGGACGCGGCGGGGCTTAAGGACAAGCTGATCAATGCCGGGTTTGAGGCGCAGGCGCAGGCGGCTGGCAACGGCAAGAGCGTGGTCACCGCCGGGGTGTACTCGAGCAGGAAGGACGCGGAATCGCAAAGCGGCAAGCTGGCCAAGGCGGGGTTCAAGGCCAAGGTCACCGGCAAAAAGGATTCTTCGGACCTTTATATAGTGAAGGTGGGCGGTTTTAAGACCAGGACAGAGGCGGACAAGGCGGGGCAGTCCCTCAAGGCGGCCGGTTTCCCCGTGATGGACGCCGCCAAGTAAAACCGCGGCCAGATAAGGCCGCTCTCTTAATACGTTTACCCAAGCGGAGTGACCGGCATGATAAGGAATGTCCTGGCTCCATTCACGGCTGTCGCCATCCTCGCCACCACAACGTACGCCGCCGAGATCACCGATCCGGGCCGGGTGGACCAGGTGACCGTATATGGTGACAGGGCCTCGGTCAAAAGGGTGATCCGGGCGGACTTTTCAAAAGGGGACCACACCCTTTTCATCCCCGGCGTCCCATACACAGCCGACGAGGCCTCATTGCGCGTCACCGCCACAGGTTCCACCGCCATAAACTTGAGCAACGTGCGGGTGGCCCCGGTGGAGCTATCGCAGCCTTCCGACCCGAAAGAGGCGGCTGTGAACGACAAGATCGAAAAGCTGAAAAAAGAACTGGCCCGGCTCGAATACAGGATGAACGCCCGCAAGGAACAACTGAAATTCATAGAAAAGCTCGGCGGGAGCGACAAGGACAAAAAATCCCAGCAGTCCATGCCCATTTCAAAGCCCACCGTGGCCGACCTGGGCAAGCTTTTGGACTTCATATACGCCCGCAGCCTGGAGGCCGGCAACGGCATGCTGGAGGCGCAGGCCGAGCAGGAGAAAATCAAAAAGGAGATCGACAAGCTCGGCCGGGAGCTTGCCAACCTTAAAAGCCGCTCCGGCAAGGGGTACAAGACCGTCGCCGTGGACTTCTCCGCCGACGACAAGGGGAAGGGGACGTTCATCGCCGAGTATATAACCCCCGGCGCTGGATGGACCCCGGAATACATCGTGAGGGCCGCGGCGGACAAGAACGAGGTGCGCCTTTCCTACGCCGCCATGATAAGCCAGCGCACCGGGGAGGACTGGCCGGAGGCGAAGCTTGCCCTTTCCACCGCCCGCCCTTCCGTAGGCGCCAGGGCGCCGGAGATAGAGCCGTGGTATGTGAACCTTTTCCAGTCTGCGCCGCGCCACCAGGCCAAATCTTCCAAGGCTATCCCCGAACAGGCCGCCATGCAGGCGCTGGGCGCGCCGCAGCCCGCCGCCGCCCCCGCCGCCGCCGATGAGATGTTGGAGGCGAAGACCGAAACCGCCGCCGTGCATTCTTCGGACACGTCGGTGACGTTCGACGCGCCCAAACGTTCCACTGTAAGATCCGGCGGAGAAAAGACCATGGCCCAGCTGGCCGATTTCACCTTCAAGGCTGAAAAGGCGTACATGGCCGTCCCCAAATATTCGCCCAACGTGTTCATGAAAGTGAAGTTTTCCGCGCCGGACGATTTTCCCATCGCGGCGGGGGAGGCAAACGTGTTCATCGGCGACAGTTTTGTGGGGAAGGGCAAAATCAAGGCCGCCTCATCCGGCGCCGAGGTGGAGCTTTTCATGGGGGCGGACGAGGGCTTCAGGATCGAACGCAAGCTTATAAAGAAAGAGACCGGCGGCGAGGGGCTTGTGGCCAGGAAGGCCGCGGTGCGCTACGTTTACGAGATCACTGTGGAGAATTACAAGAAGTCCGCTCAGAGCGTGGAGGTGAAAGACCACCTGCCATACCCGGGGAGCGAGGAGATATCGCTTTCAAACGTGAAACTGGAGCCCAAGCCGGAGAAACGGGACGAGCGCAACATCGTTTTCTGGAAGCTGGACGTAAAGCCCAAGGAAAAGAAGAAAATCCGGATGGAATTCACCCTGGAATATCCGAAAGGGTCGGACATTTCCGGGTTGTGGTGGGAGTGAGGGGGAGCCGCATTGCGGCCTGATATCGATCAACCGGTGACAATCGTATGCCAAAAAGCAAAATAGAGACCGTATCACTGGCGGCGTACGGCCTTTCCGCCGTATGGTACGCCTGGGACGGGTGGAAAGCATACTCCGCCGCGTTTGATTCCACTCCGTATCCATTCCTTTTTGAGATGAGCTCGCTCCCCCAGACGTCGTTCACGTTCCTGGGGCTTTTGTATTGGATCACGTTCGGGCTGGACAGGTCCGGCTCCCCCGCCTCCATCGTGGCGTATATAATGGCCGGTGGGCAGGTGCTTCTGTTCGCGATACAGGTGTGGATCGGCCCCATGTTGTGGGCGATGAACAACCTGACTTAATAAAAGGAGAACGGCATGGCTGGATGGATTTTGCTGGTGGTCATAGTTTTGCTTTTGCTGTGGGTGGTGGGCATATACAACAGCCTGGTGGCGCTGCGCGCACGGGTGAAAAACGCCTGGAGCCAGATTGACGTGCAGCTTAAAAGGCGGTATGACCTGATCCCGAACCTTGTGGAGACGGTGAAGGACTACATGAGCTATGAGCAGGAAACGCTCACCAAGGTGGTCCAGGCCAGGGCAGAGGCGATGAAGGCCACCGGGATGGTGGACAAGGCGCAAAAGGAAGGGATGCTCACAGAGGCGTTGAAAAGCCTTTTCGCCCTGTCGGAGAACTATCCGGACCTGAAGGCCAACCAGAACGTGACAAGCCTGATGGAGGAATTGGCCTCCACGGAGAACAAGATCGCATTCTCCCGCCAGTTCTACAACGATTCGGTGATGGAGCTTAACGTCAGGTGCGAGACGTTCCCCTCCAACATCGTGGCCAACTCGTTCGGTTTCGGGCATGAGGAGTTCTTCAAGGCGCCGGAGGCTGAAAGAGAAGCGGTGAAGGTCAACCTGCGGTGAACAAGGTCCCGTGCCCCAAGTGCGGTTATCTAAACCGCCCGGAGGCAGTGGCCTGCAACCTTTGCCGGGCAATCCTGCGCACCGAGGGGAAAAAGGCGGAGCGCATTGCCCGCAAGATCGAGTACCGCAGTTCGTTTTACGGGGAGCAGGCTTCTAACCGGCGGGACTCGTTTCTGCTGCTCGGCGCGTTGTTCGCGCTGCTGCCGGCATTGGGGGCGGCGGCGTTCCTTTCGGAAGGGTTTGATCCGCTTGCCGGAGCCGGTGGCGCCTTCATGGTGGCCTCCGGGCTGGGGGCGTTCTCCTGGTTCGGCGGGTCGGCGCTCATATTGAACATGAGCCGGGCGAAAAAAGCGGCGCATGACACGCATCCCCAGCTTTTCAACGTTGTCGAGGAGATGAAGATCGCCTCCGGCCTGCCGATGCCGGAATTGTATGTGATAGAGGCGGACGCGCCCAATGCATTTGCCACAGGGCGGGACCAAAACCATTCGGCCATAGCTGTCACCACCGGCCTTCTGGCCAAGCTGAACCGGGACGAACTGCAAGGAGTCATCGCCCACGAGTTCTCGCACATAAGGAACCTGGACATACGCTACGCCATGCTTGTTGGGGTGATCGTGGGGGCCACGGCGCTCATCGCCGACGCGTTCCTTCGCGGATTCGGCGGAAGCGGAAGCAGGCGCGGCGGGCTGCCGCTGCTATTGGTCGCGGTGATATTCGCCATTGTGGCCCCGATTTCCGCGAAAATGCTGCAGATGGCCATCTCCCGGTCCCGGGAATTCCTTGCGGACGCCTCCGCTGTGGAGCTTACGAGGAATCCGGACGGGCTTGCCTCCGCGTTGAACAAGATAACCCGGGACCAGGCCCCGCTGTCGGTGGCGAACCGCGCAACGCAGCATCTTTACATAGTCAATCCCCTCAAAAGCTTCGATATGGACTCCAAGGCGCTTTTCTCCACCCATCCCCCCACAGAGGCGCGGATAAGAAAGCTTGTGGCCATGGGGGCCAGGAGCGAATATTTGGATTGAGAGTTTTGCGACGCTCCTTTATCTGATGGGCTTGGGAGCGGCAGTATAAAAATCCCCCGCGCAATCGCACCCGCTTCCCGCTGATATCCAGCGGCTGATCAAACGCCCGGCAGGTTTTTCCATGAACGCTGGCAGAATTGTAAAGAACCGGCCAGGCCTTGCCGCCACGCCGCACTGATAACGGTTTTGCGGCTCGTCCCATTCGAGCGCGCGGCAATTTGCTTCACGTTTTTGACGCAGCAGGAATATCCCCACAGCGCACGGTGTCATGGCGCAGCAAACTCCGCACCCGTTGCACGGTTCGCCGATGGACGGCTTGTCCGGAGCTTTTGCGTTAAAACTGACTGTTTTCAACTTGCGCCGGGCCTCACCCCACCAGGTCGAACGCACGCACCCGGAAATCCACACCCAGTGTTTCCCGCGCGAATTTTTCGCACCCTGCCACGTCCACCTTGCCGGGGATGGCCACCACCGTGGCCGTCACGTTAGGGATGCGCCCCTTGGCCGACTTGATAAACTCCACCGTCTTCTCCCACGCCTCCGGAATGGCGGGCTGGCAAATGGCATTGTAAGTGGCAGGATCGGCGGCGTTCAGGCTCACGGAGACGTGGTCTATCAGCCCAACCAACTCCGGAACGATGTCCCGCCCGGCGATATGGCTCCCGTGGCCATTGGTGTTAAGCCTTGTCACGCCGCCATTGTCTTTCACGTGGCGCGCCACCGCCTTTATCTGTTCCAGCCGTATCGTCGGCTCGCCGTATCCGCAGAAAACCACCTCGTCATACCGTTTCGGGTCGCCGATGAGCGCGATCATCTCTTCGGCCGAAGGGTCGCCGGATATCCGCAGGTCGTGCCCCTGCACCGTGCGGGAGCCGAACCGTGGGCAGAAATAGCACTCGTTCGTGCAGTGGATGGTGACGTTTAGATAAAGGGAGTTGCGTATCTTGTACGCGATCTCTCCTTCACCTTTCCCTCCGGCGCCGAATAGCTCCTCGAAGTTGAACAGTGTGATTCGCTCTATGTCCTCCACAGTCACCCCCCGCGTTTGCGCCGCCTGCTTTACGATATAGGTCATCGCGGAAGGCTCGTTCCGCTTGCCCCGGAGTTTCTGGGGGGAGAGGTACGGCGCGTCGGTCTCCAGCAGCAATCTGTGGCCGGGTGTCGCCGCGAGCGACCGGCGAAGGTCCTCCGCCTTCGGGTATGTGATGTTGCCCGCGAAGGAAATGTACAGGTTCAAGTCCAGGCATCTTCGCGCATCCTCGGGCGTTCCAGCGAAACAATGCATCACGCCGCCGATTTCTTTTACGTTTTCTTCGGTGAGTACCTTTATCGCGTCGTCCATGGCGTCGCGGCAGTGGACGATCACCGGCTTTCCCGCTTCCCGGGCGATGGCGATATGGGAACGGAAAGATTTTTGCTGGACGTCGCGCGGCGACTTGTCCCGGTAATAGTCCAGCCCGGTCTCGCCTATGGCGACGATCTCCGGCAGACGCGCAAGTCCGCGCAGTTTTTCGATTACGGAGCCGTCCACCGTTTTCGCGTCATGCGGATGAATTCCCGCCGAAGCGCTCATGTACGGGTGCTTTTGCGCGAGTTCGACCGCCTTTTCCGAGTTGGGGATGGAGTATCCCACGTTGAGGATGCGCGATACCCCCGCCTCTTTCGCCCGCGCGATGGTCTCTTCCCGGTCGTTGTCGAACGCTGGGTCGTTTAAATGGCAATGAGAATCCGCCGGCATCCTGCGCCCTTCACTTGTTAAATGACCAGTTTAAAGGCAAAGGGCGCGCGTTGGCAAACGGCAGGCATCCATGGATATGCCGGCAAGAACAAAACCTGCAAGGCTCCATGGGATCAAAGGGCTTAATTCCTGGAAATCAAAGCAACTTTAACAGAGTGGCTATGGCCGCAGCTTGGGCGATCATCATGCCAGCGACCCATTTGATCGTGTCTGCTTTGTTCGCTGACATTTCGGCCTTCAGGTTGGCCTCCAGTTCCTTCAAGTCGCGCTTTGTGGCAAGGTTGTCCTCCACGATCCCGGCCAGGGCTTCCGCTTGAACTTCCGCCTGTTTCTCGGGAACCCCCACAGCCTTCAGTTTATTGGCGTAGGCCAAGAAAGTGTCGAACGTGACTGGCATAAATAAACCTTTTCAATTTGCCTCATTATCCATCACTTGGGTATGGTTGTCAAAAAGCGCGTGAAACGGAAACGGGTGTTGCCCCTGTCAAGTTGCGGGCAGGGTATAGGAAACACGATCTGATTCTTTTTAATTCGGTTGTCATGGTGAGCTTGTCGAACCATGGCGACTACAGGAAATCAGTTCTCCAGCGGGTATCCCATGCGTGTCCAGCCGGCTATGCCGCCGCTGATCACTTTAAGCTTCGTGAAACCCTGGCCGTGAAGGTAGCGGGCGGCCATGGAGGAGCGGTTCTGGGTGTGGCAGTACAAAATCAGGTCTTCGTTCTTGTATTTTTCAAGCTTGTCCACGGAGACGCCGATCAGGTCCAACGGCACATGGGCCGCGCCGGGAAGCCGCGCCTGGCTGTATTCGGCGGGGGAACGCACGTCTATCAAGGTCTTGATTTCACCGGTCTCCAGCGCTTTTTTCGCCTGCTCCGGCGACAAAAATTCAACGCCTTCCGGCTGCGGCTGAAAAAAATTCATAAACGAACCCAGCATTTATAAAGCCTCCTTTAGGTTAAACATCCTGCTATAGATAGATGCGCGCATGTGGATTTGGGTTCAGTTCTTTAAACTCCAGGAGAGTCCGGGGTGACGCGCTTCGCGCTCCCAAGAAGACCCCCGTTCCTCGCTTTAGGAATCCGTGGTCAGCGACCACGGGGAAGCGCTAATAAAACGCCAACGCCCCGGCGGCAATTGCCGACGGGACGCCAGCGCTACAAAAGTCCTGATCCCGGCTCACGCTTCTCTTGGCCGGGATGACAGTTGATATGCGACCGTTTCAGTTCTTCTCCACCACAAGCGACAGGGTGAACTTTTCCGTCTGGCCCGATGAAAGGTTTATTTTTCTGACCGGGACAATGCACGAGCCCTGGTATGTCCTCTCAAATCCCCCTTCGGATTGCGAAACCGTCTCCACCGGGAAACGCCACGCGTCAAACGGCTCCGGCGAAGTGACGCTCACGGTGAACCCGGCCCATTCGTCCCTCATGCCGGCGGTTTTCACCTGGGTGTTCGAGCCTGCCTCTTTTAGCCGGGGTTTGCCTTTCACCCCGTCGCCTGTCCAATACCTGTCGGCCGCGTCCCCGGCCAGCAGCGTCAGGTTTATCTCCACCCCCAAAAGCGCCTCCACTTCAACAATGCCGTTATTGGTGATGGTGTAGTCCGCCTTGAGTACGGCGTCCTTCTTGTTCATGGAGAACACCTTGCGGATCGTGAGCGGATGCCGCGCCCCGGAAACCAGGATTGATCCGTGCCGGACAAGCTCCACCGCCGCGCCCCACGCGCCAGACTTCACCTCCACAAGGTCGAAGGCGCCGTTTTTAAAATCGCCGAGCTCGGCGAATTCCTCCCTGCAAAACCGCTCCAGCGTGACGTATTCGGGCATGAGCCTTTCGGTGAAAAGGCGCCTGTTCCCGATGTCGTAATGCAACGCCTCCGCAAGCCCCGGCTCCTTCAACTTCACGATATCGTGGATGGAGACCGGGCGGGAGGCGTCCTGCCCTTGATCCCCGGAGCGGGATTTTATTTTTTCGTGGTAAGCTTCCATTCCGCGCGCCAGGGTGTTCGTCAGCGCGAAAGAGACCGGGCGGTAATCAAGCTCGATCACCGAGCCGCCGCAATCCGGATCGAAATAGGCGTTCATCACCGGGTTCTGGAACACCACGTCCTGCCCGCCGTCCATGTCAAAGTCGAACCGTTCCACCGAAAGCCATGTTTTCGATTTTCTCAGCGCGTTGTCCAGAATCTTCTCCGCCTCGATCAAATGTTCGTAAACGGCGTGGCGCAGGTAGTTTAAATATAGTCCGCCGAAAAGCCCGTGCCAGTACGAGCAGTTACACTGGCCCTTGTAAAGCTCCTTGCGCGCCTTGGCGATAACTTTCGCCGCATCCGGCTCAGCCGCCGCTTCGGCGATTTTGCGGGATACATGGAGCATCTTTTTGTGCATCCGGTTGGACTCGTCGTACTTCGCCAAAAAATTGTCCCAAAGCCCCCCCCGGATGAACGGCTTAAGCTCCTCGCGCCTGCCGGAATTGGCAAGCTCCTCCAAAAGCGCGCGAAACTTGATCCCCATTTTCGGCGGCAACGTCCATTCCATCATCTCGTCATACGACGCCATGGGGAGGTATATGCGCCCTTTCGCCGGATTTTTCTCGATAAACCCGGAGAAATGGATCGTTTTGACGATATCTTCGTTCGCCTCGATGGCGGAGTAGAAATTATGCAGCCATTTTTCCTCGAAAACCCACTTGTAGGTTTCCGGCCACACGCCGAACTTCTCCCCGTCGTCCCCGTATGTGACGCAATCCACCCCCCCTTTTTCCTTGAGGGTTTTAAAATAGGCGATGTTGTCCTCCGGCAGGCGGAAGGGGATCGAATAACGCATGTTCTTGTCTATCGGGAACACCGCGGTGGTGTGGCCGTGCTTTTCGGTGACGTAGTAGCCGAACATTTCCTCCGCCGAAAGCCCCGCGTAATAGAAATGCGTGTCGTCGAGCAAAGTGAACTTAAGCCCCGCCGCGGCGATGATTTTCGGCAATGACGGATCCCATATCCTCTCGGCGGTCCACATCCCGCCCGGGGCGTGTCCAAAATGTTTTTCCAGGTATTCGTTCATCATCACAAGCTGGCCGATGGCGTCATCCTCCGGGATGGCGGCCAGGATCGGCTCGTAAAACCCGCCGGACAAAAGCTCCACCTGCCCGCGCGAAACCATTTCCCCCACCAGGTCGAAATAAGCCGGCTTGTGCGCCGCAATCCATTCGAGCAGCGGGCCGGAGTGGTGGATTGCGATCCGGACGCCCGGATGGGAGCGCAGGATTTCAAGCTGGGGGCGGTAGCACCGTTCGTATGATTCCTCGAATACGTGGCCGAAGTTTCCGACAGGCTGGTGGTTGTGGATTCCGATGGCGAAGTTCACGGCGGTCATAACATCTCCAGATGGACACGGTTAAACAGCGGGAAACCGGTCTCCCCCAATGGTCTCCCCCAAGCCGCCAGCGGCGTTATGGGGAGTATAATACCATACGATAAGGGGGCGGGCGCCTGTGGCGCCGCAAAGACCTCTTGTGGTAAAATCGCCCCATGACGCCGGAAGTTCGGAGGCCATTTTGCCTTGGGTTTCCGGCGCATAAAAAACAGGCCTGGCTTGAATGGTTTGACTAATGACGCAAATATCCGCCAATAACGCCAAAGAAGAGATCAACGGCGCCATCGCCAAGGTGGTCTCGGACGGCGAAGATATACTTATATATGGCGAGAACGGCGCCATCGCCGCGCTCATCCCCATCGAAGAATACGAGCTGTTAAGAAGGATGGAGGAGGAAGAGGAAAAGCTGGACGTGGCGGAGGCGGAACGCAGGCTCGCCGATCCGGCCCAAACTCCTGTTCCCTACGAGACCGTCCGCAAGGGACTTGGCCTGGATTAAGCTCAATTGAGCTATCAAATCGAAATCCTTCCGGCGGCCAGACGCGAGCTTGCGGCCTTGCCGCTGGACGCAAGACGGCGTATTGACAAAGCCATTCTGGCCCTGGCCGGAAATCCCCATCCACGCCCGCCAGCGATTATCCCGCTGCAGGGAAATCAACGAGGTTTGTTTCGATTGCGTATTGGCGATTACCGCATAATCTTTCAGATTGTGGAGTCAAGGCTGATCGTCACCATAATCCAGGCCGGTCATAGGAAAGAGATATACCGGAAGTTTAGCAGGCCGTGATTCGAAACCATGATCCCGGATAGCCTAAGCGGCTTCCGGGATCACAATGTAAGATGATATTTTAGCGCTATGCGGCGATGCGCCTGATTTTAAGTTTCGAGGCGCCTTTTTTCACCCTTGCAAGATCGTACGTCATTTGCAATCGCATCCAGAATTCTGGCGTCGAGCCGAAAGCCTTGGACAACCGGTAGGCCATTTCCGGAGAAACGCCGTTTTTGCCGTTGAGCAGTTCAGAAAGGGAGACCCGGCTGACATCAAGGGCCTTCGCAGCGGCCGTCACAGTAAGTTTTAACGGCTTTAGGCACAGTTCCCTTATCACTTCGCCGGGATGCGGGGGATTTTTCATGGGCATTTTTAAAACTCCTTTCAGTGGTAGTCCACAAGGTCCAGGCCGTACGCCGCCTTGTCCTGGAACCTGAACACAATCCGCCAGTTTCCGGAAACCGAAACGGCCCAGTATCCTTTCAGGCTGCCTTTCAAATGGTGGAGCCGCAGACCGGGAATATCAAGTTCTTCCAGCGATTCCGCCGCGTCCAGCGCCGCCAATATCACGGCGATTCGCTTGACAAGCGCTGGCGGAAGCCCCTTTTTCGTTCCATGCCTGTAATAGGCTTCCAGTCCTTTGCGCCGGATCGTGGCTATCATGCGAGCACTGTAAACTATAAGTTTACGGTTGTCAAATGCCGGTTATTGGTATTTTGCCGCCCCCCGCAATTCCCTTGTGGCCTTCGCAAGCGCCGGGCCGAGGCTCACCTTGTATATGTGCGGATTCAAGAGCCGTTGGGTGGTGGGGTGGACGGTTGAAAGCTCACTTTGAACCCTGGCGCGGATTTGCGAAAGGGAAGGGCGCTCCCCGGTGATCTTGCCCCCGCGCATCACAGGCGCCAGCAGCGGCTGAGCGCTTTTCACCCTTTCGTAAAACTTGCGTTGATAATCAATCGCCGGGTGGAATCCCCATACGCCCCTCGAAAAATCGGGTGTCTCACCCTCTATCTCCAAAAGGTCGCCCATCAAAGTCCCGCCGCCGTTCTTCATCCGCCACACCTGCTTTAAGCCGGGTATGGTGGACTTGGAGGCGGTCTCCGAAAGTTTCAGCCGCATGGTCCATTCGCCCCCATCGGGCCGGATGGCGGCGAGTTTGTACACCCCCGGCATGGCTGGTTCGCCGTGACCGGTGACAAGCCTTGTGCCGACGCCGTATATGTCTATCCTGGCCCCCTGGGCGTTCATGTCGTGGATGATGTATTCGTCCAGTTCGTTTGACGCCACGATCTTCACATCTTCAAGCCCGGCGGCGTCCAGCATCTTCCGCGATTCGGCGGAGAGGAAGGCAAGGTCGCCGCTGTCCAGCCTGATTCCGCCAAGGCGCTCCCCGCGCGATTTCATCTCCAGCCCCACGGTGATGGCGTTGGGGACGCCGCTTTTCAAAGTGTCATACGTGTCCACCAGCAGGACGCAGTTGTCCGGAAAGATTTCCGCGAATTTGCGGAACGCCGCCAGTTCATTGTCAAACGCCGTCACCCAGGAATGGGCGTGGGTGCCGCGCACGGGGATTCCGTAAATCTTTCCTGCCTGCACATTCGATGTGGCGCAGCATCCGCCGATGTACGCGGCGCGGGAGGCGGTCAACCCGCCGTCCACCCCCTGGGCCCGGCGCAGGCCGAACTCCATCACGTTGTCCCGTCCCGCCGCAAGGCACACCCGCGAGGCCTTTGTGGCGATGAGCGACTGGAAGTTTATGATGTTAAGCAGCGCCGTCTCGGCGATCTGGCATTGATGGAGCGGGGCCACGATTCGCATCACAGGTTCGTTTGGGAACACCACGCTCCCCTCCGGCGGGGCGAAAACATCCCCTTCGAAACGGAAACCCGCCAGCGCGCCGAGAAATTCGCCGTCAAAGAGGTCCAGCGATTTTAAATACGCTATGTCCTCCGCCGGAAAACGCATGGACTCAAGGAACGAAAGGGCGTCGTCCAGCCCGGCGAATATGGTGTAGCCGCCGCCGAAGGGATTTGCGCGGAAGAACAGGTCGAAGCACGCCTCCATCCGCTCCATGCCGGATTTTAAGTAACCCTGCGCCATGGTGAGCTGATAAAGGTCTGTGACTATGGCCGAAGGGGGGACACTCATGGAGCCTCCTTATGCGATCTGGCCGGAGAATATCCTTCCCACGCCGGCGGCCCCCATCTTTTTCCACGCTTCGGCCAGCGACCCGCCAAGGTCTATCCCCCGGCAGGCGTCCTCTATCACGAAGACCTCGAAGCCCGAATTCCTGCCGTCCAGCGCGGAATACATCACGCAGTAATCGGTGGCCAGGCCCGCTAAGAACAGCCTTGTGAAACCGCGTTCTTTAAGATAGCCCCCGAGGCCGGTGGGAGTCTTGCGGTCATTTTCGAAAAAGGCGGAATAGCTGTCTATCGCCATGTTGTGCCCCTTGCGGACGATCAACTCCCACTTTCCAGGCAGAAGTTCCACGCTCAGCTCGGCCCCGCGCGTTCCCTGAACGCAATGGTCCGGCCACAATGTCTGGCCGCCGTAACGGGACTTTATCGTTTCGAACGGTTTCGCGCCGGGGTGGGACGAGGCGAAGGAGCTGTGCCCCGCCGGATGCCAGTCCTGGGTGAGTATGGCGTGGGGGAACCGCGCCGCAAGGGCGTTTATCACCGGGATCACCATGTCCCCCTCATTTACGGCCAGGGCTCCCCCCGGCATGAAATCGTATTGGACGTCCACGGCTATCAGGATGTCCTTGTCCCCCGGTTTTACCACCGATGAGGCCATGTCAGCCTTTCTTCGCTCCCGTCACGGCCGTGCTCACCGGGCGGTAATCCGTTGATGATTCGAACTGTATCCCGTGCAGCTTAAGCAGCGAGTCCCTGCTTTTGGCCACTTCCCCGGCGTCCAGGATTATCACCCCGCCGTATTCAAGCTCGATGACAGTATACTCCCCTTTTGATTCTTTGAGCCGGGCCACCATCTCCCCCATGTCCGCCACTGCGGCGCCGTTCACCCTGGACACGATCTTGTCCGAATATTCGTGGTATCCGGCGTTCACCTCGTGGGCCAGCACGTTTTTGAGCAGCGCTATTTCCCTGCGTTCCGGCGAAGGCTGGCCGTTTAAGTACATATGCATAAGGTCCACGGGCGCCTCTTTCCACCATTGCTCCCCCCACGTCATCAGGTAATTGACGGTGAGCGGGACGAACACCAGGCCGCCGTATATGTAATAGCGGGGCTGGCCCGCGTGCTGCTCGTAAGGGATGAGCCTGTCGAACTTTTTAAGCTTGACGTCCAGCGTCATCCGTTTGCCGGCGCGGATCACGCCGTACTTGACGGACTCGCCGATGAAGCGGCGCTGCACCAGGTAATCGGCGGGTACCCGGATGCCGGTTGCCAGCGGGGCCGTGCCGTCCATCCCCAATTCCGATCCGTCCACAGAGGTTATCACGTCGCCGGGCAATATGATTCCATGTGCGGAGCTTCCAAACGCAACTTTCGTCACCAACGCCCCGCCGACGCCGGGCGCCAGCCCGTGATACCTGCGCATGGAGGCATTCTCCATGTTCTGGATATACACACCGTCTTCCGGGAATCCGTCGAACACGCTGTCCTTGATGTCCTCCAGAAAATGCGTTATCACCGGGGTCGGTATTATGTATCCGATATTCTGCGCGGTGGATAGCATCTGCATGGCCACCCCGATCACCTTGCCGCCGATCACCGCCGGACCGCCGCTGTTGCCGGGATTTATGGCCGCGTCCACCTGGACCCCCAGAAGGTCAAACCCGGAGTGGGCGTAATTTACCTGCTCGATCCGGGACACCACCCCCTGGGTGATGGATATGTCGTCCCCCCCCTCCGGGAAGCCGTGGACGGAGACTTTGTCCATCACCCCCGGCAGGCCGCCGAGTTCAAGCGGCTGGGTTTCCTTGAAAAACGCCGGGTCGGCCACCTTGAGGGTCGCTAGGTCGCACTGGTGGCCGACAGCCTCCACGGTCGCCTGGTACTTTTGCGGGTCGCCCGCCTTTCGCACTTCAATAAAGACGGCGTCGGCGGCCACATGGGCGTTTGTCAGGATGCGTTGCCCGGATATGATAAAGCCCGAGCCGGATGCGCTCACCTGCGCCTCATACTGCCACGGCTGGAAGTAATTGGGCTTTCTTATGGTGACGAAGATTTTCACGACGGACTTGTTTATCCGTTCGATCTGCGTTTTGGCGACAATCCCCCCGGCGTGGAACACCACGCTGGCCGCTATTACGGCGATGAACGTCACCGCCGCCCACCTTGCTATTCTGCTTATCGCCAAATCAGCGCCTCTTAAAATATGTGAGGTTGATTCTATCATTGAAAACGGTCCGCGCGATGCGGTCCAGCCATCATGGCGCGCCAATTGTTTTAACGTAAAAATGTCAAGCAACTTGCAAAATCAAGGGTCTTGTAAAAATGCCATGAGCGTATTATATTTAAAAACGATGTACATAGCAGTATCAAGGATTAGTTGATTCCATCCCAACTAAAGGACTTGCCCATGCAGTTGACGCGTTATACAGATTATTCCCTCCGTGTGCTGGTCTATCTTGGCGTTTTCCCCGGCAGGCTGGTGACGATCCACGAGATCGCCGAAAGTTACGCCATATCAGGCAACCATCTGATGAAGATCGTCAACAAGCTTGGAATATGGGGCTATGTCCACACCGTGCGCGGCAAGAAGGGGGGCATCCGCCTTGCCCGCGATCCGAAGGAGATCAACATCGGTGATGTGATCCGCCATACCGAGGAGCGGTTCGACCTGGCGGAGTGTTTTCTCACGGAAAGCAACCAGTGTCCGCTTTTCCCGTCGTGCGCAATGGAGAACATTCTCAAGGACGGGGTGAAAAGCTTTCTGGCGGTGCTAGACAAGTACACGTTAGGCGACGTGCTTGGGGACCGGCCCGAGGAAATGGCTAAGCTTTTCAACAAGAAGACCTCCGCGGCGAAAACCTGACGGACCGGGCAGGGGGCTCACCCCATTAATTCCCTCAGCCCGATTTTCACATCTCCCAGTTTCCCGCCGAAATTGGCGGCGCTTATCAATATCACCCGTTTCACCCCGCACGCGGCGGCCATCCCGGCCTTCATCGCGCTCCGCACCGCTCCCAACGATTCTCCGTCCACGACTATTTCAAGGACGCATCCGGCCCCTTGCGGCAGTTTTGTTTCAACCTTGTCAATAAGCGTGGGGCAAAACGCCGCGTTGGTGGAGGCCTTTAGAAACGGATATCTTTGCGAGCCTGCCTTCGAGGCGCACCGGGCGACTCCGCCGGGAAACGGGGTGATGACGCCGGAGATCGGAGCTATGGCGGCCGCAGCTTTTCTGGCCGCGTCCAGCGCCGCATCCTGATCTTTGGCTATTATCATAAACGCCCCCCCGGCGATCCCCGCGGCTATGTAAAAAGTATCTTCCACAAAAAATTCCCCTTCCGTCACCGGGATGACCCAGCCGTCCCTGCCGCGAACTTGAGCCTGTTTCTCATGCCCGTCGCCGAAGAACTTGAGCTTGTGCCCCGTGCGGGTGGGGATAGTCCCATCCATGGCGTTGAACACGGCGGTGGCCGGGCATGTCATCACCCCCTGGCCGATCCGGAGCAGGAGGCTTTTTTCAAGAGTGTCCGCTTTGCGGGCGAAGAACATCAGCAATGCGCCGGGCCTGCCGTCGGGCGTGTCGTTTGTCTTGATCTCAAGCCCCCCTTCAGCGTCGCATCCTATGATGGAGGTGGCCATGCCGGTGGCCGATCTGACCGCCATGTCCAGCCAGTAATCGTCCTTCGCGGTGACCAGTATCCGCGCGAAAGGGGAGGTGAACGCCTCGCAATGGGTGTCGTCGATCATAACGCCGTTGATCCGCAACGTCACCTCCTTTCCCCGGCCAGCGGGAGGCGCAAGTCAAACCTCGCCCCTTCACCGGGTCTGCCGAAGGCCGTTATCGACCCGCCGTGCCGCTCGATTATTTTTTTCGTGGTGGCAAGGCCGATGCCGGTCCCCTGGTATTTGTCCGCGCTGTGCAGCCTCTCGAATATCTTGAATATCCGGTTGGAGTGAGCCTGGTCGAATCCAATCCCGTTGTCTTCCACCGACACCGTAAAAAACGCTCCCCCCGTTTCGGCTGACGCGGCCCATATCCGCACCACCGGCGGAACATCCATTTTCCTGTACTTAAGCGAGTTTGAAAGGATGTTCTGGAACGCCTGCCGCAGAAGCGTCCTGTCGCCATAGGCGGCCGGCAGCGGCTCTATTTCCACCTTGGCAGCGCTTTCCTCCACCGTCACCCGGAGGTCTTCGAGTATCTCCTTTATCAATTCCTCCAGGTTGACAGGCTCCGCGCGGCCGCCGGACCTGGCCGCGAATGAATATTCCAAAAGGGCGGTGATAAGCCCTCTCATACGCGCGGCGGCGGTGTTTATCCGGCGCAGGTAGTCCAGCGATTTCTCGTCAAGCCCCTCCGGGTATTTGGTGAGCAGGCGCTCCGAAAAGCCGGATATGGAGCGCAGCGGGGCCTGCAGGTCGTGAGAGGCCACAGCCGCGAATTCCGATAGCTCCTTGTTGGACCATTCCAGCGACTTGTTCACCGCCTCCACCTCGCGGCGGCGGCGTTGCTCGGTCATGTCGCGGAATATGCCCAGGGCCACTTTTTTTCCGCCGGCCGTTATGATGCTCCCGGTGATGGACACGGGGACGCGCTTGCCCGACGCGCCAAGCACCTCCCTTTCAGAGACCACCGCCCCCCCCGTCTCCCACATGGAGCGGAACATGGTCACGCTTTGGGAGCGCAGGTCATCAGGGATAATGTCGGGCGCCCTTAGCATGGTCAGTTCCTTTTTCGTTCTTCCGAAAAGCCGTTCGGCCATCCTGTTGGCGTCTATGATGCGGGCGTCCTCCGTGGCCAGCAGGATGGCGTCGCCGGCCTGTTCCATAAGCGACCGGTAGCGCGTTTCCGATTCGCGCAGGTCCGCTTCCCCTTTGGCCAGGGAGCGGCGCATATCGTTGAAACCCTGGATAAGCATGGCTATTTCCTCGTCCCCGGCCACGGGGATGTCCTCTATGAGGCTGCCTTCGCCCAGGCGCTTTTCCGCCTCCAGCAGGGCGCTGATAGGCCCGGCTATACGCCGCGCCACCCGGGAGGCCACCAGCGAGGAAAGGATGGTCATCGTGACTATAAAGGCGGAAAGCCGGGCCACCATCAGCCCTCCCGCGCTCAACGCCTCGCCAAGCCGTGTGCGAGTGTCCTTCAGGGCCGCCTGATGAATGGCCTCCAGGTTGGCCGCCGCTTTACGGGCCAGCGGGCCGGTCTCCCTTCCAAGAATATCCATGGCCACGTTCCAGCCTGGCTGCGAGCGAAGCTCCACCACCTTCGTGGAGAAACGCTTGAACAGGTCAAACCGCCGGGGGATCTGCGAAAGAAGCTCGCGCTGTTCGTCTTTTAACGCCTCCCTGCCGGCAATCAGTTTGTTTAGCGACTTTTCGGCTTGCCGGACAGCTTTCTCGAACATTGACCTGTGCAGTTGGGCTCCGGTGTCGATGTAGCGGGACAGTTCACCATTGGCGTCGGTGAAGTTAAAACGGAAATCGGCCATGCCGATGATCTGGCCGGAACCGGTTCCCTGCGCGGTCATCTGCTCCTCTATGCGTATTATTGTGGAGACGAGCTGTGTGATTTCCGTCACGGTGGGCAAATTGTTCTCGTAAAGCATCCGGGCCGGCTCCGCCCCCGGAGTGTGGGCCACATCCTCCACCCACCATTGGGACTCCCGCAGGTCCTCCATCGTAACGCGCAATATCGCCACACGCGCCGCCACTTCGCCCGGCCACCGGGCGGAAAGCCCTTCTATGGCCGTCATCGCCGGGTCTATATCTTCCTTCCATATCTTGTTCCGCTCGTCCCGGTACACCCCCTCTCCCAGGGCCACCCACCCGCGCAACGAAGAGGTGGAGGCGTAAATGCCGTTAAGGGCCGTGGACGCGGCCTCGTCCAGAGGGCTGCTGCGGTTCACCGCATCGCTCACGTTGGTCCTGAGGAACAGCGTCGCCGCCAGGGCGGAAACAAGCATCATCAGCCCGGCAAGGGCTATCGCCAGGTGCGAGGTGAGCAACGTGGAGAAGAGCCCCTTCCGCCTGAACATCTCCAGTATCCGGCGCGGCAGGGAGATGAGCGGGATCATTTCACCGCTCGCCTTTGAGCCAGTTGGGATCGGCGGCGGTCATCTGATCCAGTATCTTAAGCTGGGCCTCCAGAATCCCCGCGCGCTGGAAGACCTGCGAGGGGAACTTGGTCTCCGGAAAATAAAAGCTTGGCAGATTGCGCGCGCCGGGGGTCTGCTGGTGCAGATGGTCAAGTTCGGATACGATTATGAAGGCAAGGTCGTAAACATCGCTTGGATCAACGACCGCCCCTTTGAAGTCGAAGGACTTTATCACAAACGGTTTCATTCCGGAGCGCCTGTCCAGCTCGTTTATCATGCCCAGGCACTTTAAAAGGCGGGCATGGACATCGGCGGGTATCTTGCGCCGGGGCATGGGCTCGGCCGGGGGGATGCGCTCCACCCCGGGGAAACGGGCAATCAGCCGGGCGGCGTGCTTTACGGCGAGCGACACCTGCTGGAAAGCGTTGCGCGGCGCCAGCGAATTTATCAGAAGGCCGTTCAGGCGGCGGTTGGCTGAAAGAAGGAAAGCGAAATCGCATTTCACGGGCTGGCCGGCCGCGGAATCATTCTTTGGAAGCCCCATGCCCACTCTGGATTTTTCAAGAAGTGAATATACGCGCGACAGAAGGTCGGCCACGTGCGTGTCCATAATCGGCCCTTCCGGAGCGGGAGGATGCTCCTCTATATCGTGGAGCCATTCAAAGTACAGAATATTGGCCTTGTTGAACAGGGATGAGGCCAAATGGTAGCGCTCCCTTGGCGACTCCCCCTCGATGGCCACTTCAGGGATCGGCACAGGGGGCTTGCCCATTTCAAGCCGCAGGTATTCAAGCCGTAAGTTGATATCGGATGCGATCTGGTCCAATGACCGAGCCTTGGCGTTGTCCTCGCAAAAAGCCGTTGAAGAGGCGAAAAACAGCGCAAGACAACCGGTCAAGATGACGAAAAGTCCAATGCGGGCATGCTTCATAGGACAAAAAACTCCCACCCCTTTTGATAATACATGTCCCACCACCGGGAATGAAATTATAATCATTCCAGATACATATTTATTCTGCCTTATTCTTCCCGCATTTGGTACAGAAGAAATTTTGCCAGGTTAGTTGTACGCGGCCTTTCAAACTGCTATGATTCATCCCATTCAGGGGGATGGGCGTCCATGACGATGGACGGGAAGACCATGCCGCGCGGGCTATTAACAAATACCAGACACCTTTAACGTATTTGGCCATTTGACTGTTTATGTCCGACCTTAGCAACGAGCAGATAGAGATAATCCAGGACTTTGTCCGGGAAAGCCGCGACACGCTCGAACAGCTTGAACAGTCCATAATAGAGCTGGGCAAGGGAACCGGCGATCCTGCGGCGATAAACGTCATTTTCCGCCTGTTCCATTCCATGAAAGGGACATCCAGTTTTCTGGACCTTCGCAACATCTCCGCCGTGTCCCATGCGGCGGAGAATCTGCTCGACCTTATACGGTCTGGAACCATAGAGCTTAAATATCCGGAGCATGTGGACCTTTTGATACAGGCCACCGATTTTGCGATGGGGGCGTTGCGTCATGTGGAGACGCATCTGAACGACAACGATCTGGCCGGCGAGGCGGGGGAGTTGAAGACCAACCTGCATGCAGCCGTAGAAGCGGCCAAATCGGGCTCCGCCACTCCGGCGCCCAAGACAATAAAAATGGAAGCCCCGGCCCCGCAAAAACCGAAGGCGGAAGCGAAAAAAGTTGAAGCGCCCGCTCCAGCGCAGGCTTCTCCCAAACCAGCCGCCGCGGCGCCTCCACCACCGCCGCCACCGTCCTCATCCCGCCCGTCGGCTCCCAGCCAGGAGTACTACATTTCGCCGGAGATGGTGGAGCGGTTCATACAGGAATCCGATGAGCTTCTCCAGAAGCTCGAGGGGAGCCTGCTCGATTGGATCAAGACCCCGTCGGACAAAGAAGTGGTCTCCAGCGCTTTCCGCCACATACACAGCTTCAAGGGCAATTGCGGCTTTTTCGGCTATGCGGACCTGGAGCGGCTTTCCCACCAGATGGAAAACCTGCTGGACATGGCCCGGAGCGGCGCCTTCATGAACTATGGCGCGGCCGCCGAGCTTTTATTGCAGATGGAGGACGTGCTCAAGACCGGCCTTGCGGACATAACCCGCGGGGGGACCGGCGTGGTCTCGGGCCTTGGGGTGTATTTGAGCCTGCTAAAGGAAATATCGGCCCCGTCTGGCGCCGAAGGTGAGGAAGAATCGCCGAAAATAGGCGAAATACTGGTCAATGAAGGGGTTGTCAAGAACGAGGACCTGAACAAGGCGCTGGAAATGCAGCGCAAGCCCTTGGGCGAGATACTTGTGGACATGGGGGTCACCAACGCCAACGCCGTGGAGACGGCCCTCAAGAAACAGCGCAAGGCGACCAGCGACGACAAGTCCAAGAAGTCCATGGCCAAAAGGCAGGACATCCGGGTTGACCTGGACAAGCTGGACAACCTGATTACCCTGATCGGGGAGCTTGTGATCGCCGAGAACATGCTGGTGAACAATCCGGACCTTGTGGGGCTGGAGCTGGAGAATTTCCACAAGGCGGCCCAGCAGACCAGCAAGATCGTGCGCGATCTGCAGGAACTGGCCATGGTGATCCGCATGGTGCCGGTGTCGGGCCTGTTCCGCAGGATGATTCGGCTGGTGCACGACCTTTCCATAAAGTGCGGCAAGAAGGTGGACCTGCAGCTTTCCGGGGAGGAGACGGAGGTGGACAAGACCATCATCGAAATCCTCACAGACCCGCTGGTGCACATGATAAGGAACTCCATAGACCACGGGGTGGAGACGCCAGAGGACCGAAAGGCCGCCGGCAAGCCGGAGACCGGGATTGTGAGGCTGTCGGCCAGCCACGAGGAAGGGGAGGTCTGGATAGTCATCGAGGACGACGGCAAAGGATTGAACCGGGAGAAAATACTGGCCAAGGCAGTATCAATGGGGATGGTGGGGGACGACGCCGACGATATGTCGGACAAGGAGACGTTCGCCCTCATATTCGCGCCTGGCTTCTCCACGGCCGAGCAGGTGTCCGACGTGTCGGGCCGGGGCGTGGGGATGGACGTGGTCAAGCAGAATCTGGACAAGATAAACTGCAAGATAGAGGTGTCCAGCAAGCCGGGGCTTGGCGCCCGTTTCGCGCTTCGAATACCGCTGACGCTGGCGATAATAGACGGCATGCTCATCAGGGTTGGCGCGTCCAAGTACATACTGCCGATAATCTCCATCCGCGAATCGTTCAGCCCGGCCGGCGGCGCCATCACCCGCTCCACCGACGGGCAGGAGCTTGTGCGGGTGCGGGAGGAGTTCTTGCCGGTGGTGCGGCTTCATGAGATACACAAGCTGGCCCCCGACAGCCAGGACCTTTGCGAGGGGATACTTATCGTCATGGACACCCCGGAGGGGAACATGGCCCTGTTCGTGGACGAGATACTCGGCCAGCAGCAGACGGTGATCAAGGGGCTGTCAAAATATATTTCCGACGTGGGGAAAGTAAGGGGCGTGTCCGGCTGCACCATCCTTGGCAACGGTGACGTATGCCTCATACTCGACGTGGGCGGGCTTGTGGAGTCCCCCCGGCGATGAAGGGAGCCAAAATGTCTTCAGGCGGCGTAAAAAGCGTTTTTCCGGAGGCGGGGCGGTGACGATGGACAACGATTTCGACCTTGAAATAGACGACGACGGGGAGGACCTGCAGAAGGACAAATACCTCACCTTCCGCATATCCGGCGAGGGGTATGGGCTGGAAATCCGCCATGTGATCGAGATCATCGGCATCCAGAAGATAACCGAGGTGCCGGACATGCCCGCCTACGTCAAGGGGATGATAAACCTTCGCGGCACCGTCATCCCGATAATAGACGTGCGCGCCAGGTTCGGGCTCGACCCGAAGGAGTATGACAACAGGACATGCATCGTGGTGGTCACGCTCAATGAAACGGTGGTGGGGCTGATCGTTGACGAGGTGAGCGAGGTTGTGAACATTTTAGAGAACAATATGGAGCCTCCTCCGAAGGTGAGCCGCGGCCCAAACAGCCGGTTCATCCAGGGGCTCGGCAAGGTGGAGGAATCGGTGCGGCTGATTCTGGAAGTAAAAAAACTGTTATATGACGAGGAGCCGGCGGAAGAGGCGCTGGCGGAGAACTGATATAGCGATTGACGGTTTAAACAGAGGTTTCAGGATATGAAGATAAGGGCAAAGATCGGCGGCGGGTTCGGCATCGTGGTGCTGCTGCTGATATTCCAGAGCGTGATAGGCGTGTGGCGTCTCAACGTGGTCAACGACGGCTACAGGGGCGAAGTGATGAACGATGTGAAGGCGGAAGAGCTGGCGGCTGAGGTGAAGGTTGCCATACTCGAGGCGCTGGTGGCGGAAATCGAATTTTCCAAAAGCCAGGACAAGGCCCTTTTCGCCGCCGCCAGGGAAAAACTGGCGGGGGTGGACAAGCTCATCGGCGAGCACCTGGCCCAGCCGGAGGCCGGCGGCGCTTCCCAACTAAAGGATCTGCGGGAGCGGCTTGGCGCATACCAGAAAGCGCTGGACGAACTGGCCGGCGGCCAGGCAGACGCCACGGCGCAGCCGGCCATGATGGCCAAATTAAAGGAAGAGTCCGGCAAGCTGCATTCCATGGCCGATGACATCATAAAGTTGAACAAGAAGGCGGTGTCCGACAAGGTGCGGGAACTTTCCAACATGGCCTCCGTGGGGGTCACGCTCACATGGGTGGCATGCGCGCTTTCCGCGGTGGTCGCGATGGTGTTCGGGCAGCTATTGGCCAGGTCCGTGGCCATCCCCATGGGCAAGGCGGTGCACATGATCCGGGAGCTTGGCGAAGGGCGGCTGGACAACCGGCTACGCATGGACAGCGGCGACGAAATCGGCCAGATGGGAAAGGCCATGGACGATTTCGCGGACAACCTGCAGTTCGAGGTGGTGGCGGCGTTTGACAAGCTGGCGGAAGGGGACCTTACATTCGACGCGAAAGGGGTCATCCGCGACGGCCTCCAGAAGACCAACGAAAGCCTCAACGGGCTGATCGCGCAGATAAATTCCTCCGGCGAGCAGATAGCCACCGGCAGCGCGCTGATATCCGAATCGTCCCAGTCGCTTTTCCACGGCGCGGCGGACCAGGCCAACTCCCTCGGGCGGATAACCACCGCCATGGAGCAGATGGGGGCGCAGACATCCCACAACGCAGAGAACGCCAAGATGGCCAATACCCTGGCCGAGAGCACCAGGACCTCCGCCGAGAACGGCAACAACCACATGAAGCAGATGGTGGGCGCCATGGCGGAGATCAACGAGTCGAGCCAGAACATCTCCAAGATCATAAAAGTTATTGACGAGATAGCGTTCCAGACCAACCTTCTGGCGCTAAACGCGGCGGTGGAGGCGGCCCGGGCCGGCAAGCACGGCAAGGGTTTCGCCGTGGTGGCCGAGGAGGTGCGAAACCTCGCCGCCCGCAGCGCCCAGGCGGCCAAGGAAACGGCGGAGCTTATCGAAGGGTCCGTGGGCAAGACAAAGAACGGCGCCCAGATAGCCGACCGGACGGCGGCGGCCCTCGGGGAGATCGTCGGATCCGTGTCGCAGGTGACAAAGCTTGTGGCGGAGATATCCGCGGCATCCACCGAGCAGGCCTCCGGCATAGCCGAAGTGAACAAGGCGCTGTCCCAGATAGACCAGGTGACCCAGCAGAACACCGCCATCGCCGAAAAAAGCGCGTCCGCGGCGGAGAGGCTGGCCAGCCAGGTGGGGGGCCTTAAAGAGATGCTCTCCCGGTTCCGGCTCAAGGACACGCGGAGGATCACTTCTGGAAGCAGGGGAGCTTGATTTTTTATCAGGTTCCGGGCCATACGGCGCGGCCCTGAGGTTCGGTCATCATGATGATTATTAACCGTCTCATAATAATATAGACATTATTATATATGTATCAAGCCGCGTATTTCGTCGTTTCGCCGTTGAAGTACGATATCACCAGGTCCGGTGATTTCTGGACACGCCGCATATGACTTATCACCGCGCCCTTG
>JACRLM010000109.1 GCA_016235255.1 Nitrospinota bacterium
CGGCGAGCCTCACAATCGTGTTGGAGATACCCGTCATACTACGCGCCGAACTGAAATCGAGACCAGAGCAAATCATGATAAACCTTCGTTCTCTCAACCTGTTACAATCAGTCATGTCGTTAGCGTTGGGACACTAGTGAAAATTTACATAACTTATACGATAAATTTAAAAACTTTGACAAAAGTTAAAGTCATCAATAAAATAGCTTATCGTTTTGAAATATCATTTCAAAACGGATTCCGGGCGGATAAGGGGCGGTGGAAACAATCCAAATCGGATTTAACTGTGTAAAAAATGGCGGAAAAAAACAATTCCGGCGAGTCCTCCTCGGCCAAAGCCATTGCATACGTCAAAATAGCCAAAGGTCTGCACGGGCTGGGTGAAACGGCCCTTGCGATGGAAGTGTGCGAAAGCGGGATAAAAAAGCTGCCGGAAAGCGCCTCGACCCATATCGCAAAGGCTGAAATACTTATCGCCAGGTTCAACGCCGAGGGGAAGGGCGAACTGGTCAAGACGGCCCTTGTCAGCCTGGAGACAGCCTTAAAGCTCGATCCGCACAATTACCTTGCAAAACTTCTCGCCAGCCAGATATACCTTAAGGCCAAGAAGGTGGGCCGCGCCAAGGAACTTCTCACGGAGATATTGAAGACCTCTCCGGACGACGAGAAAGCAGGCGTCTTGATGGCCATGATCACCGAAAAGGAAAAGGCCGCCGAAGAGGCCCGGCTTGCCGTCGAGCGGGAGGCGGACGAATCCCGCAAAAAGGCCGAACAGGCCGCCGAGGAGGCGAAGAAGGCCGAAAATGAAAAGAAGGCGGAGGAAGAGGCCAGGAAAGCCGAACAGGCCGCCTTGAGCGCTGAAGGGGGCGAAGAAGACGGCGGCGTTGTGGTGGTCGGCGGAAAACAGGTTGGCGATGCGGACGCCAAGATGGGGGACACGAAACCGGAGTCCGTTCAATGGGTGCTCGACGACAAGGTGGTGATCGGCGCCCAGGAGGAGTCCGACGACGAAATGGCGCACGAAAACCTCAGCGCCAAGCTCACCCTTTTTTCCAGGCTCGACGGGCTTTTGGGCATTTTCCTTCTGGACAAGAACGGCCAGCCTTTCAAGGTGCTAAACAAGGCCAAGCTCAACGAGAACGTCTTCCCGTCGCTGGTGTTCAATATTCTGAAGGCCTCCATGAACGGAGTGCGCCGCAGCGGGCTTGGAAGTTTCCAGAGAGGGACCCTGGTCACCCCGATCGGCACTATCATCGTGGCCAACGTTTTTTACGCCACGCTTGCCGTGGTTGTGGGGGAGGACGCGAACATGACCGTTGTGGAGACCCGTATCCAGCGTTACCTTTCGGAGGTGGCCTAAATGAGTTCGCTCAAGTCCATCCTCAAGGTCCTGTGCGGTTCCGAAGGCGTGAAGGGCGCCATCATGATAACCAAGGACGGGATGGTGATAGAGACCAACCTGGACCCGAAGTTCGACGCGGAGACGCTGGCGGCGTTCATGTCTCAAATATACGTGACCATAACAAATTCTCTGGCCGGGCTTGGGCAGAAGGAATTCACGCGGTACGTGATGCAGTCCAACCAGGCTAAAATATTCCTTATGGACTTGGGCAAATCCGCGCTTATAACCATAACGGACGTGGACACCGACCAGGGGAAGGTGAACGTGGCTTTTTTCCAGGCGGCCAACGAGATAAAGAAAACGGGGCGTATAGATGTATAACGGTATTACCGGTTTGAAGGAGTATTCGGCGCCGTGCAGATAAACTACGGCAAGAGGGAGGTATCCTGCAAGCTGGTCTATTACGGCCCCGGCATGAGCGGGAAGACCACAAACCTTGAAGTGATCCACCAGAAGGTGCCCGAGCACAGCAAGGGGGAGATGACATCCATCGCCACCGAGGGGGACCGGACGCTGTTCTTCGACTTCCTGCCGCTCGACCTCGGGCAGGTGAGGGGGATGACGACGAAATTCCAGCTTTACACCGTCCCCGGCCAAGTCTATTACTCGTCCACAAGGAAGCTTGTGCTGCAGGGGGCCGACGGGGTGATATTCGTGGCGGATTCGCAGGCGAGCAAGCTGCCGGAGAACATAGAGTCGCTGAAGGACCTGCAGACGAACCTGGAGGAATACGGGCTGAAGATAGACGAGATGCCCATAGTGATCCAGTGGAACAAGCGGGACCTTCCCACGGCGATGCCCGTGGATGAGCTCGAACAGAAGGTCAACTGGATGAAGGCGGCCACCACCACCGCCTGCGCCGCCACCGGCGAGGGGGTGCTTGGGACGCTCAAGCTTGCCGCGGCCCTGATTCTCGACCGGCTCAACACCAAAGAGCCTGGAGCCGCCGCCGCGCCCAAAAAGCCGTCCGCCGCCCAGCCAGCCGCCGCCGCGGCCGCCCCGAAGGCCGAGGAGGCCCCGGCGCCTGAGAAAAAAGAGGTGTATATCGCCAAGATAAACGCCGACCAGATATCGCGCCAGTATTTCACCCAATACGGCCAGGTGCAGTACAGGCTTGGCGCCAAGTCCGACGATGTGGACGATTTCCGGAAGTTTTCTCCGGAGGAGAAACGCAAGCTTTTAGAGTCGCTTATAAACTACGTGCTTCTGCTCCAGGACGCCAAGAAGAGGAGCATCCAGCCGGCCAAAGAGGAAGTGGAGGCGCAGGTCAACGACTTCGTAAAGCGGTTCCGTTCCCGGGAGGAGCTGGACGCGTACCTTGCCAGGCGGAAGCTTTCGCTTGATAATCTGCGCAACGAAGCGACGAAAAATGTGATAATAAGTAAAATTATCCAGCAGGTGATCCCTAATATCGGAGAAAGACTCAAGATCACCGAGGCCGAAGTGAAGACTTTTTACGACGAGAACGCGGCCAGGTTTGGCGGCAAAGGGCTCGACAGCGTCAAAGGGGAAGTGATCGCGGCCATGAAGGGAGTTCGCAAGCGCGCTCTTTTGGAGGAGTTTTTCGGGAAACTCCGCGGTCAGGCGGCGATACAGATATTCAACGAAAACATCTGATAACGGGAAAGGCGGGGCCGGCGGCATGAAAGACGAGCAACTCAGGGAACGAAGGCTTGTCTATTATAAGGACGATTTAGACCAGATAGACAAGCTTCTGGAGGAATTCCTGAAACTGTCCAACGCCAGGTGTATCTTCCTTATAGACAAAGAAGGGCACTTGATCACGCAGAAAGGGGTCACCCAAACGTTCAATTCGGCCACCCTTTCGGCGCTGGTGGCGGGCGCCTTCGCCGCGACAAAGGAAATGGCCCGCATCCTGGGGGAGACGGAGTTCTCGGTTATGTTCCACCAGGGGAAAAAGGACCATATCCATCTTTCCCTGGTGGGGGACAGGGCCATAACAGCCACGGTGTTCGACGAGAAGACTACCGTGGGCATGGTCAACCTTTACGCCAAGGAGCTTATCGTAAAGCTTGAAAAGATTTTCGAGATCGCATCCAAGAGAGTGCCTCCGAAGGACCAGAATCTGGAACTTGGGTATTCTGATTCGGTGAGAGACAGGCTCAACGATATGTTCAAGGACTGATATTCCCGGCGTCCGCTTAAAACAGCGCATTCAAAGGGCTCTTCGCAAAAATGAACCTGTTCAAATCCATTCTGGCTCCGGCTTTGATCGTCTGCCTTTCGGCGTCCGTGTCCTATCCGCAGGCCAGGGGGGACATCCCGCTGATACCTCTGGAAAACCTCAAGTCCGGCGACCTTGAATCGAGCCCCGACCTTAAAAAAGGTTTTGAAACGTGGCGAAAGGCCATAGACGCGGGGGACGAGGCGGGATCTTTTTCCGAGTCCAACAGGATGCTCGAAGTAATCAACAAGCTTGGGACCCGGAACCTTTTCATATTGTCGGACATGTGCATGGCCGTGGGCAAGGCGTCGCTCGCGGGCAACAACCTGCAGGGGGCGTACCTGGCCGCCAAGCACGCCACGTTTTTCGCCCCGGACGATCCGGCGGCCCATTTTTTTCTGGCACGTGCAATATTCGAAAAGAACAAGACCGACATCAAGGGAGTGGGCGTGGCGCTGGCTTCCGGGATCAAGGCGATGGCCAGGGACAGGTTCCACCGTGACCGTTTCATTTCAGCGGCCGCCCTTCTGTTCTCAAGGGGCGCGCTGCTGACATTTGCGATCGTTTTCGCCGCCTTGTTCGCGCTCAACTTCAAGGCCGTGATAGCCAACATGGTGGAAAGCTTTCCGGCGCTCAATGAGGGGAAATGGAAATACGCGGCGGGATTCATGCTTATATTAATTCCGCTGGCCGCCGGCGGATGGCAGCTTTTCATCATCGCCCTGCCGTTATTCATATGGCCCACGCTGCGGCTCGGGGAAAAGTTTGTCGTGTCGGTGTTCGCGTTGCTGGCCTTCTCCGCCCCTTACGCCACCGATTATATCGCCAAGGGGGCGACCCTGGCCGGGGCGGACACCTACCGGGCGCTTTACCTTTTGTCCGGGAACACGTGGGATTACGAGACGAAAATGTCCCTGGAGCGGGAGCTTGCCGCCAATCCGGACGACAAGGTGGTGGCGTTCGCCCTGGGGCTTTTGAACAAGTTGAGCAAGAACAAGGAGGCCTCGGTGAAAGCCTTCGACGCCGTGCTGGCGGCCGATCCGGAGGACGTGAGGACGCTAGTGAACAAGGGGAACGCATATTACATCGCGCGGGAGTATGACAACGCGGCGGCGATGTACCGCAAGGCGATGGAGGCGCAGCCGCAGTCGGTGGAGGCGTACTTCAACCTGTCGGTCACCATGAACGAAATGCTTCTGACCAAGGACTCGGAGGCCGAATACAACAAGGCGCTGGCCATAGATCCGGAGCTGACACGCAAATATGTGGCCATGACCAAGGAGCAGGACCACGACAAGAGGATTGTGGACTTCCCGATCACTGCGCATGACCTGGAGGCCTACAGCCGGTCCATCGAGATGAAGACCGGAGAAGTGTCCACCTTCACATGGAACGCCTGGATGGGCTCCACCTCCATGAAGACATACAAGGGTATCGCCCTGGGCCTTATCCTGTTGCTGGCCTTCTCGCAGATACTGTGGATGAAAAAAATATCCAACTACGTCTGCGGCTCTTGCGGGGCCGTGTTCCACCCGGCGATACGGCTTGCCGGGGAAGCGCCGCACTGCAACCAGTGCGTGGCGGCTCAGATATCCAAGGCTGGCGTGTCGTCGGCCAAGAAGGACAAGAAGAAGAAGGAAATAAGGGAATACAAGGAAGGGGCAAGCCGTCTGGCGGGAATCCTGGACAGGATGGCCCCCGGCGTCGGGCGCCTGTACGCCCACGACAGCGTTTCGGGCCTGCTGTTCACTTTCATCACTTGCACGCTCGTGGTCTATGGCGCGGTCAACCTCGCAGCGGACTTCATGTCCGCCCAGCCGGCCTCGGCGCTGCAGTACCACGCGTTGTACCTTGTCCTGGCGGCGCTTTACTGGGCGCTGATGAACACAGCGTTAAAGAAGGATTTCTACTGACATGGCCCTGCAAGGCAACCTGGACGATTTTAACATCCTCAACATCCTCCAGATGATAAAGCTGGAGGGGAAGACTGGCCGGCTTACGGTGAGCGACAAGGACGACCTTGTGCGCATAACCTTTGACAACGGGGCGATCATATTCGCGGAGGGTCCCCCTGCCAAGGACGGGGCCAGGATCGAGTCGGCGCTCCTTGGAAACAAGCTTATCGCCCAGGCGGACTGGGACGAGGTGAAAAGGGAGCATGAGGACAAGCTAAAGCCGTATTTCGAGCTGCTGGCGAAAAAAATCCAGCCCCAGCTGGTAATAGAGCTTCTCAAGCGCCAGGTGATAGACAACGTCTATTACGGCCTGCGGTGGAAGACCGGCAACTACGAGTTTTCCCCCATGAAAAGCATCAAGTACAACGACAAGATAATGACCCCCATGGACGTGGACGCGCTGCTCATGGAAGGGTGCCGCATCGCCGACGAGTGGCCCCGGGTGGTCGCTTCCATCCCGCCGATGGGCACGTTCATAACGAAGAACATCCTCGGCGAAGGGGAGGAGGACGACTCGGCGCAGGTGAAGACGTCTGAAACGGGAGGGGACTTCAAAGGATCGCTTGAATACGAACTGCTGGCGGCCCGGGGAGTCAACCTTAGGGACTCGGAGATAAACATCCTTTCCGTCATCGGAAAGGGGACGACCATACAAAACGCCATGGACTCGGCCAGGCAGGGGCATTTCACCAGCCTGGAGGCGGCGAAAAACCTGCTGCAGATGGGGATCATAAAGCCAACGGCGGTCAAAAAGACCAAGGCCATGGCGGCGGACTACAGCGGCAACACCTTGCGGATCGGCGCCATAGCCGTTTTGGCGCTGCTTATCGCAGGGGGCATAGCGTGGCAGGTGATATCGTGGTCTCAGATAGCGGAGACCCAAAAGCAGGGGGTGATCAAGGTCAAGGCGATGCAGGCTCACAACGACCTGCGGGAGATAGAGCACGCCCTGAAAGTCTATAACGCCGTCAACGGCTCGCCGCCTCCCACCCTCCAGGCGATAGAAGACGCAGGGCTTGTGGACAAGGGGGGGATTGTGGATCCGTGGGGATCGCCATATCAATACACCGCCGGCAAGGAGGGCTTCACCCTTTATTCCAACGGGCCGGACGCTTTCCTGGCCACGGACAACATATATCCCCCCGGCCAGCCTGCGCCGTCCGCCCGCGCCAGGATGTGACCCTTCCTGCGATGGGATCCCAACGAAAACTGTCCATTGCGCTTCTTGTGGTGTCCGACCGCGCCAGCCGTGGCGAACGGGCCGATAAATGCGAGGCGGCCTTGCTGGGATTTCTGGAAATCCATGGGCAAACGTTGGCGCATTGCGCTGTCGTTCCGGACGAGGCGGACCAGATAGGCGCCACGTTGTCCCAATGGGCCGATTCGGGAAAATACGACCTGATATTGTCCGCCGGCGGCACGGGGCTTTCGCCAAGGGACGTGACCCCGGAGGCCACCTTGCCAATATTGGAAAAAGTCATCCCCGGCATACCGGAGGCGATGCGCGCCGCGTCCTTAAAAATCACCGACCGGGCGCCATTGTCGCGCGGCCACGCCGGGATCCGCAAAGGCTCCATGATAATCAACCTTCCCGGCAGCCCCAAGGCTTCGGTGGAAAACCTTTCGGCGGTATTCGGCGCGGTAATCCACGGGATAGACAAGGCGCAGGGGGACCAGGCGGATTGCGGGGTGGGGTGATGTTTAAATATCCTGCTCTGTTAATCCCGCGTGTTTCATCAGGTTCCTCTGCAAACCTGCTTTAAGAGATCTGTTGCCGTGAACTGGGATTGAAAGCCTGGTGATAATTCCTGGTTTGCCGAAGATATGATGACTTCCATGAATTCTTAACAAAATTCATCCGTGCGTACCGACGATTTGCGCCAGCCGCTTTCCGGAAACAGGCTTCATAAGGCTATTTCCAGAATTTTGTCTCCCTCTGAAAGTTCCGCGGGTTGCACATCAACGGATAAACATCCTTCCACCGCTTCATGAATGTTCTCCAACAATTCTTCCATTGTTTCGCCTTGTGTGGCGCATCCGGGGATTGCCGGGACTTCCGCCCAAAATCCACCCTCCTCGGCCTTATGAATAATTATTTTCAGCTTCATCGTCGAGTCAATCCCTTTTTTAGTTGAAACTCCCGGCATGACCGTCACGCCGCTTTCACCATTATCTTCCCCGCCAGAGCCCGTTTCATGATCTCACGCAGTTCTGGCAGGTGTTTATAACCGCTCACTTTCCTCAACCTGGGC
>JACRLM010000110.1 GCA_016235255.1 Nitrospinota bacterium
CAGGTTGAGGAAAGTGAGCGGTTATAAACACCTGCCAGAACTGCGTGAGATCATGAAACGGGCTCTGGCGGGGAAGATAATGGTGAAAGCGGCGTGACGGTCATGCCGGGAGTTTCAACTAAAAAAGGGATTGACTCTGTTATTACACCTCAGGCAAACTTTATAGAACGATCGGCATCTGGGGATGGTATATATATCACCAAGCAAGACATTGTTATGTACATCGACTCAGCAGTCGCATTTTGGCGTGATTTTAGCGAAATGATTCAGCACGACCACAGCGTTTGAATCGGTGTCAATCTCTGTCATCCCGGAAGCCGTTTCGGCTATCCGGGATCAGGGCCTCGTCTTCCAACCAAGAAAAGTCCGGATGCCGGATCAAGTCCGGCATGACATGCGAGAAATCATCTCAGACTCACACCGCCCCATCCTCCGTCTGTATTCTCTTTATCCCCTTCGCAAGTCCCGTCGTGTCGTCTATCTCCAGGATCACAGCGTTCAACTGGCCGGGGCCGTGGGCTTCTTCGAACTTCTCCGGGAGTTTTTGAAGGAAACGTTTCAGAATGATGTCCACCCGCACGCCGATGATGGAGTGTGACGGGCCGGTCATCCCCACGTCGGATATATAGGCCGTGCCGCGGGGCAGAAGTTTTTCGTCGGCGGTCTGCACATGGGTGTGGGTGCCCAGCACGGCGGAAACCCGCCCGTCCAGATAATACCCCATCGCCATTTTCTCGGAGGTGGCCTCCGCGTGCATGTCCACGATGATAAGGTTCGTCTCTTTCCTCAGCTTCTCAAGCTCCTCGTCGGCCCGGCGGAACGGGCAGTCCAGCGCGTCCATATAGACCCGTCCCATCAGGTTTAATACGCCAAGTTTGGCGCCGCTTTTCGTGGTGAACACCGCCGATCCGCGCCCCGGGGCGGTGGGGGGATAGTTGGCCGGGCGAAGCACACGGCTGTCCATCTTCACGATGTCCAGCGCTTCTTTCTTGTCCCACACGTGGTTGCCGGTGGTCACCGCGTCCACCCCCGCCGAAAACACTTCCGGCAGGATTTCCCGGGTGAACCCGAACCCCCCAGCAAGATTCTCGGCGTTGGCTATGACGAAATCGGCCTTCGTCATAGCCGAAAGGTTTCCAAGGCTCGTTTTAAGGATGCGCCGTCCCACTTTGCCGAAGATGTCGCCGACTACAAGTATCTTCATCCGTTACCTGGCGAAGTCGGTCACGCGGGTCTCGCGGATCACGGTGACCCGTATTTCGCCCGGATACGCCAGCTCCGCCTCGATCTTCTTGGCGATGTCCTTGGCCAGGAAGAAAGCCTCGCTGTCCTTGATCGCGTCGGGCTTGACCACCACGCGCACTTCGCGCCCGGCCTGTATGGCGTATGTCCTGTCCACCCCGTTAAAGGAGTTGCCGATTTCCTCAAGCTTCTGCATCCGCTTGATATAGCTTTCCAGCATCTCGCGCCGCGCTCCGGGGCGGGATGCGGAAAGAGCGTCCGCGGCGGCCACCAGCACGGCGATCACCGATTCGGCCGGCACGTCCTCGTGATGGCTGGCTATGGCGTTTAGCACCACCTTCGGTTCGTTGTACCTTCTGGCCACGTCGGCTCCGATCTGGGTGTGCGTTCCTTCCATGTTGTGGTCGAGCGCCTTTCCAAGGTCGTGCAGCAAACCGGCGCGCTTGGCCAGCTTCACGTTTTGCCCAAGCTCGGCGGCCATGATCCCGGACAGATATCCGACCTCGATGGAATGGCGAAGCACGTTCTGCGAATAACTTGTGCGGTACTTCAGCCTTCCCAGTATCTTTATGATTTCCTGGTGGATGCCGTCCAGCCCCAGCTCGAAGACGGCCTTCTCCCCCTCTTCGCGCATCTGGTTGTTCACTTCCTTGGTCACTTTTTCGACGGTGTCCTCTATCCTTCCCGGATGGATGCGCCCGTCGTGGATAAGCCGGGCCAAAGACTGCCTGGCCACTTCCCTTTTAACCGGGTCAAAGCATGAAAGGATCACCGCGTTTGGAGTGTCGTCAATGATCAGGTCCACCCCGGTGGCCACTTCCAGCGCGCGGATGTTACGCCCTTCGCGGCCGATGATGCGCCCTTTCATTTCGTCGGAAGGCAGGTCCACCACCGAAACGGTGTTCTCCGCCACATAATCGGAGGAGTAGCGCTGGATCGCCTGGGCGATGATCTTGCTGGCCCTCTCCTGCCCTTCGGCCTTTGCCTGTTCCTCGATTTTCTTGATGATGACCGCCGATTCCAGCCGCGATTCCTCGGCGAACCGCTCCTTTAGCTCCACCTTGGCCTCGTCAACGGACATGGCGGCCACTTCCTGCAGTTTGGTTATCTGATCGTCAATGATGCGGTTATATTCCTGTTCCTTTTCCGACACCTTCTTTTCAATCTCGGACACACGCACTTCTTTTTTTGAAAGGTCGCGCTCCTGCCTGTCAACCTGCTCGATTTTCTTGTCCAGAATCTTTTCGCGGTTGAGAAGCCGCTTTTCAAGCGCTTCCATCTCTGTCTTGCGTTCGGTGATCTTGTGCTCGAACTCCACCTGGGACTTTAGCATGATCTCTTTTGCTTCCAGCTGGGCCTCTTTGTGGATGGTCTCAGCCTCTTTTTTGGCATGGGCCAGCGCCTGATTGGCCTCCGTCATCAACTCTTGGGACTTTTTCCCGCCGGACACCTGGCGGGCCATAAAGCCTGCGGCGAATGCGGCCGCGGCCGTCACGAGGATATAAACTGCAATTTCCATATATCCCGTCTCTCCTGTTAATAGGTAAATCAATACCGCCCGCGGGCTAAAAAAAGCCGGACGGACGAAGTTCTTCTACGGCAGGGCCGTCCTGAAGGTTGGCGGGGGATTATTAAGGCAGGGTGTGCCTAATTAACGCCTGTGAAACCGGGTGTCATACCCGATGCCAGGCGAAAGGCAGCGCGCAATCCGGGCGGGAAAAGGGACGAAACCGCGCCCCACGAGAACACCCGGAAAGAATGATAAGTCACCACCCCGTCCGTCCGCCTCAAAGGCGAACCAGGAAGGATGGCTGATTTGCGCGCTGAAGAAGGAAGGGGCGTGGACAAAGATAGGAGCGGCGCGCCGGTAAAAACCACGACGGCGGCCAAACAGAAAAATAGAATGTCCATCAACCCGGTCCCATTACCCTGCGATATATATACCCCGGCTTAACCCACAAGCCGACTCTGACCATAAACGAAAGAGGAACACCCCCGCACTACGCCGTTTGGCTGTACTTTTGAACCTGGTTTACCAGGTGGGCGCCTTCGAATCCACTTTCAGGCTTTCCGGCCCTCGCCACAAGGCGCAAACCGGATCTGCGCAACTCGCGGATCAAGAAAGCTCCCGTTTTTTGAGTGTTGGCTCAAAAATTCCAACCAAGATCGAACGCGGCAGGGGAATTCCCCATATCACATCGCTCCCCGCCGATCAGGAAAGCGTCTTTTCTCAATTGTTTATATATCATACTTTATGGCTCCGTACAATAGCAAAAGAGCCGGCCCGCGCTTTTTAACGGCGCGAACCGGCTCACATCATTCGCCTCCCGGGGAGAGAGGCTATAACTTGGATCTAGCCGTTCAAAGTGGTGGTTCTTGGAGACCGCCGTAAAGCGGCCTCAAGTTGGTGGTGGTGGTCAGTACAGTGGTGGTCTTGGTCCGGCTAAAAATCCAAGCAGATGCCAAACAAAAGTCCCTGGAAATGAAATATCTGCCCGCAACTTTCCCATCGCGGCCAGTTTTAAAGCGCCTATTGTCCACGCTTAAAGCCCTTTCATCACCAAAGATCAACTCTGCCGCAGGATTACTCCCGCAACGAATGACTTATTTAATACCGATGTCCAACTGCTTTTCTTCGTACCGCTTAAGAAGCTGCTCTATCGCCTCCCGGAAGAGGACAGCCTTGGTGACCTGAAGTTCCTTGGCCACCTGGTTGAGCTGGTCTATCTGCCGCTGATACAAATGAGTAGTCACCGGCACTTTCTTTTCGTGATCCGTAGCCTTGCTGGTCATTATTGCTATGTTAAATAGAGATAAATATAATCATTCCATTCAATTTATAAATATTTTGACAGAAAACGCCAAGTAGTCAAGCATTTTTTGAAAGATTATTTTAGACCCCCCTAATTTGTCCGCCAGGAGCTAAAAGCAAACTGCCTGTATGCCGTTGCGGCGTGCAATTATGCGATAATGTCCCGATGAAAAACGCTGTTGAGTCCAAGGCCGAAGCTGTCCGTGAGATGTTTTCCGCCATCGCGCACAGATATGATCTTTTAAACCACCTCCTTTCTTTCGGGATAGACATTCAATGGCGGAAAAAAACCGTGGAGTGTTTCGGCGGCTTTCATGGCGGAGAGTTTCTTGACCTGGCTTGCGGCACGGGGGACCTGTCCATAGCCATGGCCAATGGCGGGGATGGCTCCGCGAAGGTGACCGGCGGCGACTTCTCCGAAAACATGATTAAAATCGGGCGCGAAAAAGTGAAATCCCTCGGCCTTGACGGCAGGGTGAACCTTGAATTCGCCGATGCGCTCGATCTGTCATACCAGGACTGCAGGTTCGACGGCGTCACGTGCGCCTTTGGCGTCCGCAATTTCGCCGATCTGGACCGGGGCCTTGCCCAGATGGTCCGCGTCATCAAGCATGGAGGCAGGATCGCCATACTGGAATTCACCACGCCGGACAACAGGTTGTTCGCCGCCATATACAGGTTCTATTTCACGCGCGTACTCCCTTTCATCGGGGGGATTCTTTCCGGCAGGAAATCGGCGTATGAATACCTTCCCGACTCGGTATATAAATTCCCGGCCCCCGGTGAACTTTTGAAAAAGCTCGAAGCGCTCGGTATAGCCGAGGGCAAATTCATTCCGCTCACCTTCGGGATCTGCGGAATCTACACCGGGGTCAAGAAGTGACGGCGGAGCAGACAGGGGCCTTAAGGCAGGTCATAGAAGAGAAGCGGGCGGTGGTCCGCGCCGAGCATGAAAAGGGCGCCGATGGCGTCACCGTTTGCCAGTCGCTGGCCTCGATAGTGGACGAAGTTATCATCGGTCTGTTCGAAGCGGAAAAAGAAGGGTTCGACGGCGCCCTGGTGGCCCTGGGCGGATACGGCAGGGGGGTGATGAACCCCTTTTCGGACGTGGACCTTCTATTTCTCCTGCGCGACAGCCGGCCAAAAAGCGGATCGGCCAAGCCGCCTCATGGAATGCTGGCGCGGCTGTGGGACCTTGGGCTGAAGGTCGGGCATTCCGCCAGATCTGTGGCCGACACGATTTCCATGGGGCTGGCGGACATCATTTCCCGCACCTCCATGATCGAGTGCCGCTTTCTCGCCGGAGACCGGGACCTGTACGACGAGTTCAGGAAAAAGTACGCCCGCGACGTCATCCATTACCGTCCGCACGATTTTATCAAGGCGAAGATGGACGAGATGGCCAAGCGCCACGCCACATTCGGCCGGGCGGTGAAACTGACGGAGCCGAACATAAAAGAGAGCCGTGGCGGCCTGCGCGATTTCAACACCGCGCTGTGGGTCATACAGGCCAAGCTGGAGGTGAAGGGGATAGATGAACTCGCCTCCCGTGGACTGATGGACCGGGAAGAGGCCGCGCCGGTGAACGAAGCGTACTCCACTCTTTTACGGCTTCGCAATACGCTTCACTGGCGCTCCAATAAGGCAAGCGACACCCTTGTGCAGGCGTTGCAGCCGGACATAGCGCGGATGGAAGGATTTGAGGGATCGGACAACGTGGCGGCGGCGGCCCTCATGAAAAAGTATTTCAACGCCGCCACCGTGATTGACCGATTCACGGTGGAGATGCTGTCCGTCGCGGAAGAATACAAGCGCAAAAGGCTTTTCTGGGGCCCCCGGATACGCATAGACGCGGACGGGCTATTCGCCAGCGAAGGGAAACTGCATGTCAACGCGTTTCCGCCGGCCGAATACGGGCCGGACGGCGGCATACTATTAAAGATCGCCCGAAGATTGTCCGACGAAGGGCTGGAGCCGGCGCCAAACCTTGTGAGGGGGTTGAGAAAGCTTGCGCACACAGCCCCTGACGAGTGGTTCACCGGCCCCGCCGCCGGGGAATTGCTCGCGTCCATACTCAAACTTAAAAACGGCTCCGTCGCGCTGGGAGTTTTTCACGAAGCGGGGATTCTGATCCGGTTCATCCCGGAGTTTGCGGACATCACAGGGCTTTCGCAGTTTGACATGTTCCACAGGTTTTCAACCGACGAGCACACAATTAACGCCCTGCGCAAGTTCGAGGAAATCCCCGGCGTGGCCCCTGTGGCGCCGCAGATGAAGGAGATATACCGGGCCAAGCGCAATATCGAGATAACAAAGCTGGCCCTTCTGCTGCACGACCTTGGCAAAAGGGCGGAAGACCACCACGCCGTGGAGGACGACACCCGCAGCGAGCGGATATTGACAAGGTTGGGGCTGGAAAGGTTCGTCGAGCCGGTCCGGTTTCTGGTGAACCGCCATCTGCTGATGAGCGTCACCGCCCAGCGGCGCGATTTTTCCGTCCCGGCCACGTTGCGGCATTTCTGCAATGAAGTGGGGGACAGGATCGCGTTGCGAAGGCTGTATCTTCTCACATACGCCGACATCGCCGCCGTGGGGCCGGAAGTGTGGAACGACTGGAAGGACCAGCTTCTTAGCGAGCTTTATAACAGGGCGGAGAAATACTATATAGAAGGGGAGGCCATATTTCTTTCCGATGAAGAGCAGATTGCCGCCCTTACCAAGCTGGCGGCGGTGGAACTGGGCTCGGTCTCCATGGAAGGCTCCGTGCGCGAGTTCCTTTCCATGGCGCCGGAGCGGTATGTGAAAAACGCCGACCCGCAGATGGTGGCCATGGACATCCGCCAGGTGGACCGGCTCAAGACAAACCGGGTGGCGCTACGCTATGCCATGAATCCCGGGGACCAGTCCGGAAAGCTCACTTTGGCGGCCAAGGAGCGGATCGGATTTTTCTCTATTATCTCCGGAGCGTTCGCCGCAAAGAACATCAGCATCGTGGACGCCCAGATCCACACGCTGGCGGGGCATACCGCGCTGGATACCATTACCGTGGGGGGTAACCTGGGGATATTCTCCGATCCCCCTTCGCTCAAAAGGCTGGAGACGGAGCTTGGCGAACTTCTGGACGGCAAGAAGGACATCGAGGAACTTGTGGCCCGCCGCAAACGCTATGTCAAGCAGGAGGACCTGGCGGGGCAGGCGGTGGGGGAGCCGCAGGTGGAGATACTGAACCATCTGTCGGAGACAAACTCCGTTGTGGAGATATGGGCGCCCGACCGGATCGGGCTTTTGTACGACGTCACCCGCACCTTCGCCCATCGCAACCTGGACATCACATCGGCCAAGATAAGCACCGAAGGCCCCACGGCGATAAACGTTTTCTATGTGACCACCGCGGAGGGGAGCAAGCTGGAAAGCGTGGAGGAACAGCGCGCGCTGGAGGCGGCGCTCCTCCATGCGATTCAAAACCCGATGGGACAGGGGTGAGGGACTACTTCTTTCCCATCCTCTTCACCAGCGTCACTTCGTTCCCTTTATCGTTATAATAAACCTCGTCCATCAGGCGGCGAAGCAGCATAAGCCCCCGGCCGCCGGATGTGTGGCGGGTGGACTCATTTTCCGGCAACAGCCACTCGCTGGTATTGAATCCGTCGCCGTCGTCGCTTATCACATACTTCACCCCTTCGGGCGAAAGAACATATTTCACCCGCACCTTGCGGCCACGGTACGCTGGATTTTTCAGGCGTTTGCGGACCTCTTTTTTAAACTCGTCGCCGCTCATCTCCACTTTCTTGTGTGGGCTGATGGCCAGATTGCCGTGGTAAATGGCGTTTGCAACGGCCTCCGTGAGCGCGATTGCCACAAGCCTGGACTCAAGCTGCGAACATACGCCCGCCCGCGCCAGGTTTTCCACCAGCAGGTCCACAGCGGGGCCGATGGACGATTCTTCCGATGGGAAGACGAACACCCTCTCTTCTTTTTCAAGGCAGCAGTACATTTTGCGGGCCGTTATCTGGTCTTTGCGTGGGGCCAGGGCGATGTCCGCCGCATGGGCAACTTCTTCGGCGGTGAACGGTTCCAGCAAAAGGTCCGCCGCCCCGGCCCGCAGGGTCTTCACGGCGCCCACGCTTGTCACCTGCCCGGCCATGATGATGAAAATGGAATCAGGGAGAAGTTTTTTGCCTTCGGCCAGCAGGCTCAACCCGGCCGGTTCCTCTCCGATCCTGGCGATCACCAGGTCATAATACCCGGAGCGCATTTTCTCAAGCCCTTTTGCGGCCCGGGAGAACAGGGTGACGGAATGGCCGCGCTGGGCGAATACGCGTTTTAATTCATAGCGAAGGCCCGCGTTGCCTTCGATAATCAACACCTTCGTCTTTGAAACAACCATTTACCGCGCCGTTTCGTTGAACATGCTTCGTCTTAAGCGATTGTAAATCAAATAAGGTGGGTTTGTCATGTTCGCGTCCGCGCAATCTTGAGGACGCGACACTAAATCCAGGACAAGCCCGTGTCAGCCGCGGTATGGAGTGTTCATGTAAAATTCATCCTTGGGAAACATATCTGTGTTCACACTGGGTATCTGGTGCCGGCTTTTTTCGTCATAGATGTTCACGGGCGAGTTCTTGAGCATTATCAGCAACTCATTTATATTTACGCCTCCTTTTTCAAGATAGCCGCGGACGTCCCCTTGCTCAACGGCGCTTATCAACTTTGCCATGTCAAAACTCACAGGGTTCTTGCTCCCCACCATCAGATCGTATATTTGAACCACGTTTGGGAACACCGATATGAAAGTGTCCGCGCTTCTTTTGGTCGGCAGCCATTGGATGGCGATACCATCTTCGGTGAGCTTGTTTTTGATCTGCGTGAAATATTCCCTGGAAAACAGCATCCCGCTGTTCGCCTCGACCGGGACTATCGCATCGGTCTGTATTATGTCGTATTTGACATCGCTGGTGAACAGAGCCCTTCTCCCGTCACCAGTTTTGAAGTTATAGCGCGGATCGGAGAAAAGAAGACCGACCCCACGTCCATTTTCCATCGAGACGGATTTTCGAAGCACCCCGTAAACCGGGTTAACTATCTCAACAACGTCAATGATTTTCGTTTCAGGATTTAATCCCAGGGTATACGCTTGGGCGCCGGTCCCAAGGCCGATGACAAGAACTTTTTCAGGATCAGGATGAATCAGCGGGCCCATCACGCTATAAAATACATGATCGCTGGAAAAAGGGAGATATCCCTGGGATTTTCCGCCGGTATAAAGCGTGTTCCCGCCGCTCCGGTTCGGGCACAAGGCGCTTGCGCCGGTATGATCGGCCTCGACGAGGCAAGCCCCCTTGTCACTAGTGATAAGCACCGACCAGAAATCGCGCAAATTCGGGAAAGCCAGCGCCGCCGCTGCGATTCCCCCCATTACCAGCGCGCGCCTGGCCTTGATATATCTTCCGACCGGATGGAGCCATGACATATATATCAGCGACGCCATCAACAACAAGGCCAGCAGGCATATCATTTTGATGGCCGCGGGCGAGCCCCACAGCCAGAAGACCACCAGTCCGGCGCCGATGCTCCCGCAAGCGTTTCCCATTATATTGGACAGTTGCAAAATGCCGACCCTGTTTCCTATCAGGGAGCGGTCATTTTGCACGGCGCTTTGGACAATAGGGAAGGAAAGGCCCATTAGCGCCGCGGGCGGGAACACCACAATCAGGGTCATAATGGATATCACCGCAAGATTGACCGGCCGCAGGGCCATGCGTGTATTCTCGTTCAGGAAAATGAAAGCAGGATCATTATCGTATAGATAATAGATGCTTAGCATGCTGATAACGGCATACAGAGCCACTGCTCCCTGTATCTCGATGAAAAGGGACTTGGGCGTTTTTATTCCACCGACAATATACGCCCCGGCGATTATTCCAGCCGCGTCGCCAATAAGGAATATTCCAAGGATCAGGGAAAAGCCATAGGCCGAAGAATGGAACATGGCGCCAAGCATGCGAAGCCACACAACCTCCAGGGATATGGCGATAAATCCGGACAGGAAAAACAGGAAAATCCATTCACGGACCGCGGGAACCGTTTTGGTGATTGACCGCGTTTCCGCCGCCGCAACTTCACGGGCCTCGCCCGCGCTTGCAGGCACAAGCTTGAGGATGGAAATCGTCACCACCGCAAACCCGGAGGTCAGGTTGACAATTCCGGCTATCCAGATCGCCGCCTCATATCCGAAAGTGCCGATCAGATAAAATCCAGCGGCGAAAGCGCCAATGCCGGCCCCCAAAGTGTTCGCCCCATAAAGCCATCCTATCCTTGACGGGGCAGATTCCATGTCCCTCACGGCCGCTTTGGAAAGCAATGGCAGGGAAAGACCCATCATGAATGTGGGCGCAAGAAGGAGCGAGAACACGATCAGGAATATTATTGGATATGAACCGGAAAGCGAGACAATGCGCCCGAAAAGAAAATCATAAAATATGCTCTTGCTGGCAAAGCCGAATGCGGCAATGAGCGTTTCGCACATCGCAAACATCAGGAAAGCCGCTTTGTTTGACAGCCGATCGGAGAATTTTGAGGCCGCATAACTGCCAAGGCCAAGTCCAAGCAGGAACGATCCGACGATGATCGCGCTTGAAACGCTGTCCGATCCGCTGAACAGGCCGAGCATGCGCTGCCATGACACCTGGTAAACCAGGGCGCTGAAACCGGAAAGGGCGAAAGCCGCGTAAGTCACCGCCAGCAAGGACGATTCGCGGGTGGTTGGCGCGGCGTACACGGCGCCGCGGCGGACCGTCTTGAATGCGCACCACAGAAAATATGCCCATCCAATGGCGGTCAGCCCCCATTTCCATAAAGGTGTGGGCATGGTGAACCTGATTCTGTCTATCGCCACCCATGAGCCGGAAATGTTCTTTATTTTAATGTTTTCCGCGCCGCGCATAAGGGATGCGGGAATGGTGATGGTGGCCGAATCCGAGAACTGGTCGTATTTATACCAGGTGTCCTTTCCGGAACCGGGCTTTGTCTGAATGGTGGCAGCCAGCTCTTTGCCAGCGAAGATGGCCAATGTTGGCGGGGCGCTTTCATGGCTGTCCAGGAAATAAATTGCCATCACCGTTTCGCCGTCAAACGGCTTGGGAAGCACTATTTCGTTTTGATTCGAGCCAGCCCAAATGTCTTGAACCCCGGGCAACTGAATGGGGATGGCCGATGATTTGCCGTTGATGACCACGGCGTGGCGCCCTTTCCAGAAATCGCCGCGCATTTCCGGATCGGATTCGTACTCCACCCCCGCAACGCTATGCGAGAATATTCCCCACGTGAAAAAAGAGAGCGGGATGAGGATGAGAATTGCTTTTAATGCGACTTTGATCATTTGTTAAAAAGTTGTTCGAATTAGAGCGCCATTGCTTTCGCAGGACACTATACAAAATGAATATTGCGGGTTCAATGAATAAAAAGCCGCTTTCGATGGAATGATCATCAGCTTTTGCCGCCGCGATCCATTTTCTTCATCTTGTCCGCTATGGCCCCTTCCCTCCCCCCGGTGGAGGGTTTGTAATACCTTGTCCCCTTAAGCTCCTTGGGCAGATAATCCTGCTCCACATAATGGCCGGGGAAGTCGTGAGGGTATTTGTAACCCGCGCCGAATCCCATACCCTTGGCGGCCTTGTAATGAGTGTCCTTAAGATGGTCGGGCGCCGGATAGCTTTTGCCCTCTTTTTTTATGTCCGCCAATGCATGGTCTATGGCTCCGATGGCGGAGTTGCTTTTTGGGGCGGTGGCTATGTATATCACCGCGTGGGCCAGCGGGATGCGCCCCTCGGGCAAGCCAAGCCGGTCCACCGCGTCGGCGGCGGCTATGGCCAGCATCAACGCCACAGGGTCGGCCAGGCCCACATCCTCCGACGCGGTCACTATAAGCCGCCGGGCGATAAAGCGTGGATCCTCCCCTCCGGCGATCATTTTGGCGAGCCAGTATATGGCCGCGTCCGGGTCGGAGCCGCGAAGCGATTTCTGGAAGGCCGAGGCGTGGTCGAAATGCTCCTGCCCCTGCTTGTCGTACAGGATGGCGGTGTCCTTGGAAAGCTCGTCCACAAGTTCCGGGGTCACATTTCCGGAGGCGAAACTTGCCGCCTCCAGAAGGTTCAACGCGGCGCGGGCGTCACCCCCGGAGACTTCGGCGATCCTCTCCACAGCCTCGTCCGGCACGCTCAGGTTTTTGCCGCCAAGTCCCATGGTCTCATCGGCGAGGGCGCGCCGGATTATCCCGGCCACCTCCGGAAAGTCCAGCCTGCCCAGCCTGAATATCCTGCAACGGGAGCGCAACGCCGGGATCACCTCGAAGGCCGGATTTTCTGTGGTGGAGCCGATGACAATAATCTCCCCCGCCTCGACGTTCGGGAGAATGGCGTCCTGCTGGGCCTTGTTGAAACGATGGACCTCGTCTATGAAAAGGATGGTGCGCCTCTTGCGCTTGCCCCACTCATTCCTTGCCTTTGAAATGGCGTCCCGCAACTCCGCCACGCCAGCCGCCACGGCGGAAACTTCAATAAAAAGAAAGTCTTTCTCCCCCGCCACAAGTCTTGCAAGGGTGGTCTTGCCGGAACCGGGAGGCCCCCAGAAGATCATCGAAGGTATGTTTCCCCCTGCAATAAGGGCCCGCAAAGGTCTCCCCGCCCCGATCACATCTTCCTGCCCGGCGTACTCGTCCAGAGTTCGCGGCCTCATCCTGTCGGCAAGCGGTTTTGGGGGCGAAGGATGGGATGCCACCGGATGATTTAAGTTAAAAAGACCGTCGTCCATGATAAAATGTATCTTTATGAATCATATGAACAATATAATATTGCACTCTATAGCCGGAATTTCGTCGAATTCTAAACCCTTCCTTGACATGGCCGCCGCAATTCGGTGAAAATCATTCTGGTATTATGTTAGAAAAACCTTTCACGGTACAGGTGATATTTCACGCAAAAGCCCCCAACCTGAGGGGAGCCTTTTCCTTTCTCCGCCCAGCCGGACTTACAGGCCATCGCGGCTAGACATATTCGATGCACGAACTTGTAATAGACTCCTTTCCCCGTTTTCAGGAATTCGCCGGTGTCAACGACGCCAATCTGCGCAGGATCGAAAAACGTTTCAACGTGCAGGTCTTCGCTAGGGGTGACAAGGTGCGCATCCGCGGGGAGAACAAGGAAGACACCGAAAAGGTGGAAAACCTGCTGCTGCAGATGGTGGAGCTTTACGAGACCAACCAGGAGGTGAACAACGGGGCGCTCAAATTCGTTATCCACGCGTTCCATGACGATCCGGGGATCCGCGTAAAGGACATCTTCAGCGAGAAGATACACCTTTCCACGGGCAGGAAGGAGATCATCCCCCGATCCGTCACCCAGAAAGAGTATGTGTTCGCCATGAACCGGTTTGACATAGTGCTGGCCATAGGCCCGGCGGGGACCGGCAAGACATACCTTGCGATGGCGGCGGCGGTGTGCGACCTTCTGAAAAAGAGGGTGAGCCGGATAATCCTCACCCGGCCGGCGGTGGAGGCGGGGGAGCGGCTTGGGTTCCTGCCTGGCGACCTTTATGAAAAGATCAATCCATACCTGCGCCCCCTTCACGACGCTTTGTTCGACATGCTGGAGGCGGAGCGGGTGAACAGGATGATCGAGCAGGGGATGATAGAGATAGCCCCTTTGGCGTACATGCGCGGCAGGACGCTCAACGACGCTTTTATAATCCTCGACGAGGCGCAAAACTCCACGCCGGAGCAGATGAAGATGTTCCTCACCCGGCTGGGGCTGTCGTCCAAAGCGGTGATAACGGGGGATGTGACGCAGATTGACCTGCCGGTGTCGGCGCAGTCGGGGCTGGTGCACGCGAAGACCGTATTGAAGGACGTGCAGGGGATACGGTTCATCCATTTCACGGACAAGGACGTGGTGCGCCACGAGCTTGTGAAAAAGATACTGAAGGCCTACGACGAGCACGGCGGAGGCAGACGCACCGCCGAAGGGGCGCCGCGGGAATGAAAGGAACCATTAGATGAGCCCTAGCGGTAAAATAATAAACATCGACGCTTTCAAGAAGAAGGAAAGCGGAGTAAAGCAGCCTCCCTCACGGATGGAAACTTCCCGATGGAAGTCCATGCTAAAGAGGAAGGGGGTATTCGCGGCCATATTGGCCGTTATGTCCGCTGTCGCCATCTCCCTTCTCATGGCCCCGGGCCGGCGCGCGTCCATAACCATACCTCCGGTCAACTCCATCGCCCAATACAACATCAAGGCGCCGGAGGACATGCTCATCGAGGACAAGGAGTCCACCGAGAAAAACCGCCGGCAGGCCGGCGAGACCACGATGGACGTCTATGATTTTGACGGCGCGGCGGAGAAGAACGTGGCCAACCGCGTCAAAGGCGCGTTCGACTTTATGGCCGCTTCATACTCCGCCAGGCTCGGGCAGGCGTACCAGGACGCCATGGCGATGGTGGAAGTTTACGACGAGTATGGCCGGCTGGCGGCGGACCGGAAGAAGATGGGGAGCGCCACGAGGGACAAGCGCTATGCGGACGCCAGGTCCGCCATGGCAAGGTTTGAGCAAGAGGCGGACTTTGCGCGGCTGGAAAAAGAGTTCGCCGAAAAACTGGGAGTGGAGCTTGACCACAAGGAATTGGAAATAGCGCGCCAGTACCACTATTGGCCGATGATCGGGAACGAGATCGCGGCTTTGGCCGGTCCATCTCTTGCCAAGGGGATAGTGGCCCGGAAAGGGCAGATGCCCATTTCATCAGTCAAGGGGATCACCTTGCGTGACACCTCTTCGGGCTCGGAGCGCACCATGCATAACTTTGACGACATTTACGACATGCCGGGCGCCATCAAACGCATACGCGACGACGCGGGCGCCAGGCCCGTGGCCGGCCGTCCGGCCATGCGTAAAATGGCGGCCCACTTGGCCCAGAAACTAATCCAGCCGAACGTCAATTTCAACATGAAGGAGACGGACCTGCGCCGTGACCTTGCCGCAAGCGAGGCCAAGCCTGTGTATTACAGGCTGCAGCGCGGCGAGATGATAGTGCGGGAAGGGGAGCGCGTCACGCAGAACCATGTGGACAAGCTTGCGGCGGTGGCGGGAAGCCAGGAGTCGCGCGGGAGGTTCAAGGCGTTCTTCGGCCTTTTGATGGTAAACCTGCTGCTTATGACCATGTCCGCCTTTTTCCTCAAGAAATTCCACGAGGACATAGCCGGTTACCCCAGGTTGCAGGTGATGATGGCGGCGCTTATCGCCTCGCACCTGGCAATTTTGTGGGTGTCGTCGCAGGTGTTCACAATGTTCCTGCCCCAGACCCCGAGGATAGACCTTTCCACCTACATGCTGGCGGCTCCTTTGGCCTTCGGCCCGATGATAGTCTCCATTTATTTCACCTCCGAGCTGACGGTGCTTTTCTCGGTGGCGGCGGCGGCTTTCACTTTGATCATGTTCCGCGGGATGCCAACGCTGGCGCTGCTAACCATCGCGGGGGGGCTTGTGTGCGCCCACCAGGTGAGGGGATACAGCAGGCGCGCCTCGGTGCTCAAGGCGGGGCTTGTGGTGGCGATGGTCAATTTCATCATCGTGCTGGCCATAGACATGACGGGCCAGCGGCTTAGCCTGGACGACAGGCTGGCCGACCTTGTGTTCGCCGTGGCGGGCGGGGCTATGGCCTCGCTGCTGGTCTCAGGCGGGCTGCCGGTGATAGAGAGCGTTTTCCCGGTGGTCTCCGACATCAAGCTTCTGGAGATAGCGAACCTGAACCATCCGCTTTTGCGAAGGATGATCCTGGAGGCGCCGGGCACATACCATCATTGCATGATGGTGGGCAACCTGGCGGAGGAGGCATGCAAGACCATCGGGGCCAACGCGCTGCTTGCCAGGGCGGGAGCCCTTTTCCACGACATCGGCAAGATGAAGATGCCGGAATACTTCGTCGAAAACCAGCGGGACGGGGTGAATCCCCACGACAAGCTCACGCCATACATGAGCACCCTTATCGTGACCAACCACATAAAGGAAGGGATGGAGCTGGCGCGCCAGAACAGGCTTTTGCCACAGGTGGCGGCCATGATACCGGAGCACCACGGCACGCAGCTTGTCCGCTATTTCTACGCCAAGGCCAAGGAGGCAGAGGACAGCACGCGCGACCAGGTGAAGGAAGTTGACTTCCGGTATCCCGGGCCGATACCAAGCTCCAAGGAGTCCGCCATAGTCGCCCTGGCCGACAGCATCGAAGCGGCCGCCCGCGCCTGCGCGGAGCCGACGCCGGGGACGCTAAAGTCCATCGTCACCGAAGTGATAAACGACAAGTTCATCCAAGGACAGTTGGACAACAGCCATCTAACGCTAAAGGACCTGGCCGAAATCGCCCACAGCTTCGTCCACGTCCTCGCCGCCATCCATCACCACCGGATACGATATCCGGAGATGCCGGTGGAGCGGGACAGGAGGCAGGCCAATGCGGACACGGATTCTCCGGCGATCGAAAAAGGGGCCTGACGCCCGCGCCTTAAGGGGGGCGGCGGCTGTGATCCTTGAAAGCCTTGAGCTGGGAAATACCGAGCTTAGCGTCCTTGTCACAGGAGACAAGGAGATGTGGGGGCTCAACCTGCGATACAGGGGGAAAGACAAGCCGACGGACGTGCTTTCATTCTCCCAGACGGAAGGTGAATTCGGCGATATCGAGCCGGGGGTCCTGGGTGACGTGGTGATATCCGTGGACACGGCGCAAAGGCAGGCCGATGAAAAGGGGCACTCCCTGCAAAGGGAGATGGACATACTTTTAATCCACGGAATCCTCCATCTGGCCGGCTACGACCACGAGAAGGGAAGATCGGAAGCCGCAAAGATGAAGGCGAAGGAAAAGCAGTTGCTTGCGGCGCTGGAAAAAAAAGCTGTATAGGGGCGTATATTGTCATTATGGAAAAAATCAAAGGGGTAATTTTATGAAAATAAAGAAAATGCCGGCCTTTTTGTTAAACAGAGGGCTATTGGCCATTGCCATCATGTCCATCGCCGCCACCGGCGCATGGGCCGATTCCGCGCCATCCCCGGACGGGGCTCTTATGCTTCTCAAGGAAGGTAACGACCGGTATGTTTCCGGCAAAAGCACCCATCCCCGGCAGGACGCCGCCAGAAGGGGAGAAGTGGCCAAGGGGCAGAATCCCTTCGCCGTAATTCTCTCCTGCTCCGATTCGCGCGAGCCGGTGGAGCTGATTTTCGACCAGGGTATCGGTGACCTGTTCATCGTCCGCATCGCGGGCAACGTGGCGGACACCGACGAGATAGGCTCCATCGAGTATGGCGCGGGGCATTTGAAATCGCCGCTGGTGGTGGTGCTGGGCCACACCAAATGCGGGGCGGTGACGGCGGTGGTCAAAGGCGAAAAAGTTCACGGCTCCATCCCGAAGCTTGTGGACAACATAATCCCGGCGGCGAAAAAGGCGAAAGCCGCCAAGCTGGACGCCAAGAGCACGGATGAAGTGGTGGCAGAGGCGATCAAGACCAACGTGTTCCAGTCCATCGAGGACCTTTTGAAAAAGAGCGGTGAGGTGGCCGAGCTTATGAAAAAGGGGGAGCTTAAGGTGATAGGCGCTGTCTATGACATCGAGAGCGGAAAAATCGAATGGCTCGGCCCGCATCCGGAACAGGCCAGGTTTTTGACACAGGGGCGCAAGGAGAGCGGCAAAGGCCACGCGGAGCATTAATCAAGGATTTTGAAAATGGCGGCCCTTTGCGATGGGCCGCCTTTTTTTATTTGGGGAACACAGCGCTTGGTAAAATGTATAATTGAAAAAACGGTATGAGCGAAGAAAAACCACTTTGGGCGCCATGGCGCATCGAGTACATCCTGGGCGAGAAGCCGCAGGGGTGCGTTTTCTGCCAGATGCCCAAGGACAACGACGACAAGGGCCACCGCATCCTCCATCGCGGCAATACCTGCTACCTTATCCTGAACATATATCCATATAACAACGGGCACCTGATGATCGTCCCTTTCCGCCATATGTGCGACTATACGGGGCTGACGGACGAGGAACTGGCCGAATCGGCGGAACTGACCAGGCTTGGGATGCAGATATTGAACGAGGCGATGAAACCGGACGGATTCAACGTCGGCATAAACCAGGGGAAGGCGGCCGGAGCGGGGATAGACGAGCATCTGCATATCCACATAGTGCCGCGCTGGAACGGGGACAACAATTTCATGCCGGTCATCGGCCAGACCAAGGTGATCCCCCAGCACCTGACCGAGACATATGGCATCCTCGCCGCCGCGCTCCGGCGCAAATGAGGCAGTTGTAAAATGTCCATCCAGACGCCGATGATGCGCCAGTACATGGCGATGAAAAAGGAGCATCCGGACGCCATCCTGTTTTTCCGCATGGGCGATTTCTATGAGATGTTCGGGGAGGACGCCGTGGTGGCTTCCAAGGCCATGAATATAGCCCTCACCTCGCGGGACAAGGGGGCGGAGAACCAGACCCCCATGTGCGGCGTGCCGTTCCACGCCGTGGAGACATACCTTGCCCGGATGATAAAGCAGGGATTCAAGGTGGCCATCTGCGAGCAGATGGAGGACCCGAAGCTTGCCAAGGGAATCGTCAAACGCGAAGTGATACGGGTGGTCACCCCCGGCGCGGTGGTTGAGCCATCCATGCTCGACGACCGTTCCCACAATTTCCTCGCCGCCGTGGCGCCCTCGAAACGGGGATTCGGGCTGGCGGCGGCGGATCTTTCCACCGGGCTTTTGCGGGTGTGCGAGTTTGCCGGGGAAGCGGCGCTGGCCGATTTTTTGAACGAACTCGACCGCATCGAGCCGCGCCAGATAATCGTGCCGGACAATCTGGACGAGGCGCATCCTCCGCTGTTCAAGGCCCTTTCCGCATACGGCAAAACGCTGGACAAGGTTGACGGGTGGATATTCGGATACGAGACCGCGCGCCAGTCGCTGCTTGAACAGCTAAAGGTATTGAGCCTCGACGGTTTTGGGCTGGAGGGGATGGACCTTGCCATAATGGCTGGCGGCGCGGCGGCGCATTACCTGCGGGACACTCAGAAAGGCGCCGTCAAAAGCATCAACCGCGTTGTGATCCACAATCCAACCGGTTTGATGACCCTGGACCCGGCCACGCGGCGGAATCTGGAACTGACAAAAAACCTGATGGACGGCGGCAGGAGCGGATCGTTGTTGGGATTGCTGGACGACACGATGACCCCTATGGGGGGGCGCATACTCAAGGAGTGGATACTAAAGCCGCTACTGTCCGTCGAGGCGATACGCGAACGGCACGCCACTGTGCGCCGGTTTTTCAGCGACACGGCGCTGGCCGATTCCGCCCGCTTCGCGCTCTCCGGCATGGGCGATCTGGAAAGAACGGCGGGGCGCGTCGCCCTGCCGATATGTTCACCGCGAGACCTTCTGGCGCTGGGCCAGTCGCTGGCAAAACTTCCGGCGCTGCGGGAGGCGGTGTGGCGGGTGGACACCGCAATTGGAGACGCCTGGCGGGCGCTGTGGGACGACGTTGCCGACCTGCGCGATCTTTTAGAACGGGCCATGTCGCCCGACGCTCCGGCGGCGGCGCGGGACGGCGGGTTCATCAAGCACGGTTATAACGAAAGGCTGGACGACCTTAAGTCAATTCAGACCGATTCGCGGCGGACGCTTTTGAAACTCGAGGAGGAGGAAAAAGCGCGCTCCGGCATCGCGAATGTGAAAATAAAATACAACAAGGTGTTCGGGTATTTCATCGAGGCGCCGCGCAGGCTGGCCGACAACGTTCCATCAGACTGGATGCGAAAACAGTCCGTCTCCAACGCGGAGCGGTTCATATCGCCGAAGCTTAAGGAACTTGAGGACGCGATATTGAACGCGGAGGAGCGGGCGCTATCGCTGGAGCTGGAGCTTTTCGAGGACCTGAAAGCCAGGACCGTGGAGCAGATCCACCGGGCGCAGACAATGGCGGCCGTGGCGGGGGAAGTGGACACTCTGGCGGCGCTGGGGCATGTGGCCAGGCGGAACGGATACACCGAGCCGGAGGTGGACGACGCGGACATAATAGAGATCAAGGACGGCCGCCACCCCATACTGGAGCGGGCGGGGCTGGACGAGCGGTTCGTGCCAAACGACGCATTGCTCGACCGTGGCGATAACAGGCTTTCGATAATCACCGGGCCGAACATGGCCGGCAAATCAACGTTCATCCGGCAGGCGGCGCTCATATGCCTGATGGGGCAGATGGGCTCGTTCGTCCCGGCGGCGTCGGCGAAGATCGGCGTGTGCGACAGGATATTCACCAGGGTCGGCGCGCAGGACCATCTGCAACGGGGGCAGTCCACCTTCATGGTGGAGATGAATGAGACTGCGATGATATTGAACGGGGCGACGGCAAGGAGCCTTATCGTGCTCGACGAAATCGGGCGCGGCACATCCACGTTCGACGGCATATCAATCGCCTGGGCCGTGGCGGAGTATATACACAATGTGGGCGCACGCACCCTTTTCGCCACCCATTACCACGAACTTTCGGAACTGGCGGACTCGCTTTCCGGGGTCAGGAATTTGAGCGTGGCGGTGCGGGAATGGAACGATGAGATTATTTTTCTGCGCAAGATAATCGAGGGAGGGGCGGACAAAAGTTACGGCATCCAGGTGGCGCGCCTTGCGGGCCTTCCAAAGGAAGTGATCCAGCGCGCAGGTGAGATATTGACCCAGCTTGAAGCCAACGAGATTGACGCGAGCGGCCATCCGAAATTGAAGGCGAAGGAAGCCGAAGGAGGGCCGCTGTATCAGCTGAGCATGTTCGCCCCCGCCGCAAGCGAGGTGGAAGAAGAGCTGAAGAAACTGGACGTGAACGCCATGACCCCCATCGAGGCGCTCACGAAACTGGCGGAGTTGAAGAAGAAGGCGGGGGGATGAAATGATTTGCCATTAAGAGACCTGCATAAAGAATTTAATAGGTGGATGGCCAAGAAATTGTGCCAGAACCGGGCTTCCTGAACAGCGGACATTGTATTCATTTTGCAGGCCTCAATAAATGATTGATTTGTACATTAAAAAAGAGTTGAAAGTAAATATAATAATGCTATATATATAGCGACTATATGGCCTTATTAGAATGGCATATCCTGAGCGGGAGATTTTCATGGATGAGCTTCAAAACTTTAAACGCTGGATTAAGCTATTAACCGATTCGTCGATTTTAATAGACGATAGTGAGGCTAGTATATTGGCAGGTATTCTTAAAGAAAAATGGGACACGCGGATTGACTTTAATGAATTCAATGAGCTTTTGTTATTATGCAACAAAGATAGAGTTAGCAAAGGCTTTTTCGAGTTATTTTTTAGCGAAATACCCAAAGTGGAGGAAACTAAAATTTCTAATATTCCCCTAGGTATTGAATCATTTCGCAAGTATGCAATGATTGGTTTTGGAAATTTTAAATATGCATACCGGACGCTTTCAAGACTAGAAAAGCAAGAAATCCAAAATCATATTTTTCTAAAAAAATGGTTCGTACAAACAAGCGAAAGGATTAGTTGTTTTAAAAGCCGCCCCAATAGAATTGCAGATATTGAAAAAATAGAAAAAGACAACACTTTTCTTACGGGTTATCTTTCGTCGACGAATATGAAGCACGATATTAGTTGTCATGAAACTCTAAATAATGCAATTAGTAATGCGATCGATTGTGACAATTTGATTGAAATTCTTGCAACAAAGCTTGATGCCACACAAGCGCACGACGAAAAAGCCATTATCTCAAGTTCCATGGCTAAGGTAAGGAGTCAATCCCTTTTTTAGTTGAAACTCCCGGCATGACCGTCACGCCGCTTTCACCATTATCTTCCCCGCCAGAGCCCGTTTCATGATCTCACGCAGTTCTGGCAGGTGTTTATAACCGCTCACTTTCCTCAACCTGGGC
>JACRLM010000111.1 GCA_016235255.1 Nitrospinota bacterium
ATCCATTCTTCCCTTGCCAGTTTTCCCGTTACCGTTTACTCTTTTCATGTGACCTCCTTGCTTTCCGTTGTTTTCGTTCAAAAACATGGTAGCAGGTGAGGTCATACCTTCGTTTCAACTAAGTTTAGGACACTTTCTCATCGTCCAGCCATAATTGTTTGTGTCCCGGTTGCATTAAGGACTGTGGCGCGCTCAGGCAGAAGGGATGAAAAAATGAAAATCAACCGCAAGATGAATGCCGGAAGATCCATAAATTGAATAAACAATATTCATGTTCATAGTCACCTCACTTAAAACAGATGAGTTGACAATCAGTATCTCCATCAATCCCAGCACCCAGGAAGCCTCCTGCCTGAACGCGCCACAATCTATTATACAGTCAACTACGCCGCAGTAAGCTCAAAATCCTCGTGGTGTTTGTCCACCAGGTCCACGGAGAGTATCTTGGAAACGCCCTCTTCCTCCTGCGTGATGCCGTAGAGCCGTTCGGCGAAACTCATCGTCTTCTGGTTGTGGGTGATGATGATGAACTGGGTGTTCGCCTTCATCTCCATGAGCATGTCGCGGAAGCGGAATATGTTCGCTTCGTCGAGCGGGGCGTCCACTTCGTCGAGCAGGCAGAAGGGGCTGGGGCGCGTCATGAACACCGCGAACAGCAGCGCTATGGCGGTCATCGCCTTCTCACCGGCGGAAAGCAGGTTAAGGTTCTGCACCTTCTTGCCCGGCGGCTGGACGAATATCTCCAGCCCCGGTTCGGACTGCCCCTCTTCCTGGGTAAGGCGCATCTCCGCCCGGCCGCCGCCGAACAGCCGCTTGAACACTATCTCGAAGTTGCGCGACACCTTTTCGTACGTCTCGTTGAACATGTCCGCGGTGGTGGCGTTGATGCTGTCTATGGTCTTGCGCAGCGTGGCGATGGATTTTACAAGGTCCTCGTGCTGGTTTTTCATGAACTCAAACCGCCCGTTGACCTCTTCGTACTCCTCCAGCGCGCTCATGTTCACGTCGCCGATGCGCGAAAGTTCACCCCGCAGGAAAGCCAGCCTTTGTCCCGCCTCCTCCACGTCCAACCCCTCGATGTCCGCGGTCCGCAGATCCTCCACAGGGATGTTGAACTCGTGGTCGGCCTTCTCCAGAAGGTTTTCTATGCGCATCTCAAGCTCCGACTTTTTCACGGCAAGCGAGGCCGTTTCCGTCCGGATATCGTCCAGGGTTTTCTCGATTTCGCGGGCGGAACGCTCCATTTCGGCCCTGCGCTCGATCTTTTCGTTTAGCGTGTCGGCCATCTGGTTGACGCTGGCGGATATGGTGTCCCGCTTGCGGGCCAGTTCCACGTTCTCCGCGTCCAGCTTTTCCGTGGACTGGGCGATCTCGTCCCGCCTGCGGCCAAAGCCGCTTATCGAATCGCGAAGGCGTTGTATCCTCCCCGTCATCTCCACGCCGGAGGACTCCAGGCGCCGCAGGTCCATCCTCAGGTTTTCAAGCCTTCCGCGCGATTCGGCCAGTTTCACCTCCTCCGCGCCAAGCCTTCCTGTCATCTCGTCGAGCCGGCCGCGCAACTCGTCCAGCGAAGTCTGGAACGCGCCGTTGGCCGCGTCCAGTTCCTCTTTCCTGCGTTCCATTGCGCCGGTCTCTTCGGCGATCTGCAGTTCCTCCGCCGTCAAACGGGCCTGTTCCTGCATGGCGTTGTCCCTGTCGCGCATAAGCGATTCAAGGGCGGTGGCCCCCCGGGCAAGCTCGGACTCCTCCCGCTGCATTTCCCTGGAGATGGAAACGGACTTCATCTCGATTTCCCGCAGGTTATGGTCCGACATTGCCAGCTTCTCCCGCGCCATGCGGACAGTCTCCACCGCCGCCGCTTTACGGGAGGCGGTCTCATCCTTTTTGGCCTCCAGCGTGGTCAACTGCGCCCGTATCTCTTCTATCATCCTCTTGCGGGCCACGATAGCTCCGCCGGCGGCCGCCTTGGCGGGAGATCCGCCCGTGACGAATCCGAACCTGTCCACCATGTCCCCTTCCGGCGTGACGACGGTGAAAGATCCGGGATTTAAATTCCATATCTCCAGCGCCCCGGTAAGATCGGAGGCTATCAGGATGTTCGCAAGCACCGCGGCCGCCTGTTGCGGCACATCGCCGGACAATGTGACCATGTCCACCGCGCGCCCGACAAGTTTCGGATGGGCCGGCGCCTGCACAGCGCCGGTGGACGAGGCGGAAAGGCCCATGGGGACAAATCCGGACCTGCCTATGTTCTCCCGTTTCATCAGCGAAACGGCCTGCATGGCCGCCCCTGCGCTTTCCACTATCACAGCCTCCAGCCGCTCGCCGAGGATGGCGCCCACGGCCGCTTCCAGCTCCGGAGTCACCCGAAGCCCGTCCGCCAAAAGCCCCTTCACGCCGGAGAGCTCCGAAGCCCCTTCGTTCCTTCTTTTCATCAGGCGGCGCACCCCTTCGGAGAAACCTTCCATGTTCCTTTCCAGTTCCTCCAGGGACTCCAGGCGGGACACCTGCCGCGTGATCTCTTTTTCCGCCGCCGAAAGCTCTTCCTCGACGGATTTTAACGCCGCCGAAGCCTCCTCCAGCCCGCGCCTTATGGCGGAGTTGTTGTCCATCTCCGAAAGGGAGGCGGCGGACAAAGCCTCGGACTCCGCTTTCAACGCCGCAACTTTTTCCTTCAGCGCGGCCATTGCCGTGTTTATCTCGTTCTCCCGCGCGCCGAGCCCTTCCAGCTTTGAGACGGTGTTTTCTATGCGCGCCTTCACCGAAGCTATGCGCGCCCCATGGGCGGAAATCCGCTCCATAAGCCCCATGGCCTCCCGCAGGCCGCGCGAAAGCTCCGCCTGCTTTTCACCAAGACCGCCTCGCACAGCGTCCGTCTCCCTGCGCAGTTCGCCGATCCGCCCCTCGTCGCCGGTGATCGTTTCCGAAAGTGACGCGATCTCCCCCTTGCGAACCTCGGCCGCCTCCTGCACTCCTGTGATTTCGCTTTCGATCCGGCCGATCTCGCCAAGGGCGTTTTCGTTGCTCTGGGCCAATTCATCCAGCTGCCGGGTGAGAAGCCCCTTGTGGTCGTCGTTTCTCTCCATGGACGAGGTCATCGTCTGGCGCTCCTCGCGAAGCTCCGAAAGGTCCCGTTCTTCGGCGGCCACCTGCGAGGCGATTATCTCCGCCTCGTTGCGTTTCGTGGAAAGTTCCGCCAGAAGGTTCGCCTCGTCCTCCCGCCTTTTCTCCAGCGCGCCGGACGCTTCCGTCAACTCGTCCGTCTGCCTCCTGAAATCGTGGGCATGGCACACCAGCGCCTTCGTCCTGATCTCCGAGCGGAACTCCTTGTAGCGCTCCGCCTTCTTCGCCTGCCTGTTGAGGGAATTGCGCTGGCGCTCAAGCTCGCCCAAAATGTCCTGTATCCGCAGGAGGTTCGTCTGGCTGGCCTCAAGCTTGTTGATGGCGGCGTTGCGGCGGTACTTGTATTTCATCACCCCTGCCGCCTCTTCTATGATAAAGCGCCTCTCCTCCGGCTTGGAGTTGACAAGCTTTGTCACCTGCCCCTGTTCGATGATGGAAAAGGCCCGGATGGAAACGCCCGTGTCCAGGAAAACGTCCACGATGTCCTTTAACCGGCACGGGACCTTGTTGATGTAATATTCGGACTCGCCGGACCTGTAAAGCTTGCGGGTGACGGTGATCTCGTCGTATCCGGCGTATGGCTGGGTGGTTATCATTCCCCCGGCGTTGGAAATGGTCAGGCTCACTTCGGCGTAACCGGCCGGTTTGCGGGAGGACGATCCGTTGAAGATGAAATCCTCCATCTTCGCCCCGCGCATGATCTTGGCCGACTGCTCGCCGAGAACCCACCGGATGCCGTCGGCGATGTTGCTCTTGCCGCAGCCGTTGGGCCCCACCACCACGGTGACGCCCGGTTCAAACGCAAGCTTCGTCTCGTCAACGAAGGATTTGAACCCACGCATTTCGATATTCTTAAAATACATCTGGTTTTACCACCCTCCCTATTGTCCGGCTTCCCCAATGCGATTTACAAACATAAATCACAACCGATAATCAACCACCCGAACGAATTTGAACCAAGGTACCACTTAATATTGGCGGTGTAAAGAGAAAAACCCATATATATAGTATGGAGGGGAAGTTAAAGCACAATATGATGTATATTGGCTATATAGCTGAAATATTTGGATAAATGGATATTGGAGGATATTTCAGGATATTTTTGGATGGTGAAAATATTGTGGTCAGTTATCTAATCCGTTCATCCATGCGTCCATCCCATCCTTCCCATCTTCATAATCCTTCCTTCCGTCCCCACCACTTTTACGTCCGGTTTGCCCTCCGTCACCACTCCGATGGGGGCGGCGATGATCTTGCCGGCGTTGACGAGCCGTTCCAAGGCGCTGGTTTTCCCGGGTGCAACGGTGAACATCAGCTCGTAATCCTCCCCCCCGGTCAGAACGCGCCGCCAGGCTTCCGCCCCCCCGGCCTTCACCAACCCCGCCGCTTCTTTTGAAAGCGGGAAATCATACAGGTCTATCGCGGCGGACGTGCCGGACGCTTCCATCACCCTGTAAAGGTCGAGCGCCACACCGTCGGATATGTCTATCATCGCCGTGGCCAATCCATGTTTGGCGATCAGCCGACCCCACTCCACCCTCGGGGTGGGATTTAAGTGCCGCGCCACAAGTTTTCGCTGGGCCGGTGAAAGGCGTTTCCCGCCGCCTAACAAAAAATCCAGCCCCAGAGCCGAGTCGCCGGGGGTTCCGGTGACATAGACCACGTCACCCGGGCGCGCCCCGTCCCTTTTCACCATGCGCCGCCGCTCTATTTCGCCGATGGCGGTGACAGTGAATGAGAGGTCGTTATTTGCGGATGAAACGTTCCCGCCGACAAGCTGGCATTTGAAGGGTGATATCGCCGATTTGAAGCCGCGTAAAAACCGGGTCATCCATTTTGCGTCTGTGCCTGGGGTGATGTTCGCCGACAACAACAGGTATTTGGGGACGCCCCCCATGGAGGCTATGTCCGAAAGGTTCACGGAGGCGGTCTTCGCCCCGATAAGCTCCGCCGGTGCGAGCTTTTTATTGAAGTGGACCCCATCCACCAGCGAATCGGTGGTGACCAGGGTGAGAGTCCCTTTCGATGGGGCGATGGCGGCGCAGTCATCCCCGATGCCAAGGTTTGCCCCCCCGGCTGTGTTGAACATCCGCTCTATCAGGCGGACCAGCGCAAGTTCCCCCAATATCTTCATGGAGTAAGTTTATCATTGAAACGCCGGTCGGCTTTCACATTAGGTTGTCCCAAACCGTTTGACACACCCGTACCAACACGTTTATCCTTTCACACTATGGAACACGCAAGTTTGCTGGAAAAAATAGACGCCTACCTGTTCAAGCTTCTGGGCGTGGCGCTCGGGTTCGCCGGATGCGCGGCGCTGGTCATGAACAATCCAATGGCCGAATTGATCTCAAATATATACGGGATCATATTCTTTATCATATTCGCGACGCTGGGGGTCTATTCCACCATTTCCGTGATCAGGGATATCCTGCCCCACACAAACCGGGGATAAAAAAAGGGCCTGTGGAAGAGAGGGGGCTCCCACAGGCCAAACCCACAAAGCGCCAGGATCGTAAGTGGGGGGCGATCCCGACACCCTGTTGACAACAGTGCCGCCGAAACCGAGGGGTTGGCTCGGCGGCCCATGCACTAGATAGTTGCATCCTGGATGCCAAATCTAAATTGATATCACTAGTGTCCCAACGCTAACGACATGACTGATTGTAACAGGTTGAGAGAACGAAGGTTTATCATGATTTGCTCTGGTCTCGATTTCAGTTCGGCGCGTAGTATGACGGGTATCTCCAACACGATTGTGAGGCTCGCC
>JACRLM010000112.1 GCA_016235255.1 Nitrospinota bacterium
AATCCATTCTTCCCTTGCCAGTTTTCCCGTTACCGTTTACTCTTTTCATGTGACCTCCTTGCTTTCCGTTGTTTTCGTTCAAAAACATGGTAGCAGGTGAGGTCATACCTTCGTTTCAACTAAGTTTAGGACACTTTCATTGAAAACAGGAGAACCTGACATTCCTCTACTAGTCGTTCCATCAATAAAAAATCCATCAAACAAATTAAAACTTACATTTTTACCTTCATCTTTCGCGGCAATACTAGCATCTGTTGCTGCAACAAAAACTGTTTTAGCAAATCCAATACCTTTGAATGCGCCAGAACTGGCCACACCTCTTGGATAACCGCAAACGAAAAGTTTTTGACCTAACTTTACCGGTTCATTATAAAAAAAGTCTCTTGAGATTCCAAATGGCTCAAGTTTTTCAGGATTGCCATCCTTGTCTCTGATGTCCAGTTTAAAACAAACTACATCTCCAACAGGCTTTTCTTCGCTTTCGAACCGACATTTATTTTCCTGCCAAAGTGGAACGGCAATACCATCTTTTAAGCTATAAATTGGTAATTCGTGATTGATTCCAATGATATATTTATTGCTAGTGGTAATAGAATTGGCACTTATTAAAGGCAGGCAACATTTAATTAAATAAGGTGCGTAATTATTAGGATTTGGCTGATTGAATTTATTTGCTCTGTCCAAATGATTTTGACAAGTAACGACATGCCAGCATGTTGTTAAATATGCTGTCCCATCATGATTAAGAATAAATCCGGTTGCTTTGCCAATCTTATTCATTTCCTTATCTAGGATGTCTAAATGAATTGAAATAACAGTAATATTAAGCATTATCCATCCCTTTTCATTCTTGAAAAAGCTTGCAATTAAATAGTGTGGAGGTTAGTATAATTGATTTGCTCTGGAAAGATAACTTTTCCCCTCACCTGTAATTGGTGAACTGCATGTCTATCCCCAGATCGGTCTTCTTGAGCGCTGCGATGACCTCCTGCAAATCGTCCCGGTTTTTGCCGGCCACGCGCACCTGGTCGTCCTGTATAGACGCGTTAACCTTGATTTTCATCCCTTTTATGATCTTCACGATCTCTTTCGCCTTTTCTATCGGGATGCCTTGCTGAAGCTTTATCACCTGACGGGCCATGTCGCCGGACGCGCGCTCTATCTCGCCGTATTCGAGCGCTTTTAGCGATATCCCGCGTTTGACCAGCTTGCTTTGCACTATGTCGTTGACCGTGCCAACCTGCGGCTCGCTGTCGGCCAAAATGGTGATGGAGCTCTCTTTCTGGTCGAGCGTCACCTCCGCCTTGGATCCCTTGAAGTCGTACCTCTGCTTTATCTCCGCCACCACCTGGTTGACGGCGTTGACCACTTCCATCATCTCCACCTTGCACACCACGTCAAAAGAGCAGTCCTTCGCCATTATTTAAACCTCCGGCCAAAGATCGTCCGATTTTTGCTGTTCCACCATTTTCATTCCCGCCAGGAATTTTTCCACCGGCATGGCGCCAAGGTCCACCCCCGTGCGAAGCCGCACGGCCGCCTGGCCGCTCTCCGCCTCCTTGCCGCCCACAACAAGCATGTATGGTACCTTCATAAGCTGGGCGTTGCGGATTTTTTTCTGCACCCGTTCGGAGCTTTCGTCCACCTCCACCCGCACCCCTTCCTTCTTCAACCGCGCCGCAAGCGACCGGGCGTATTGGTTCTGCCCGTCCGTGATAGGCAGGACGATGGCCTGCACCGGCGCGATCCACACGGGGAACGCCCCCATGGTCTGCTCTATCAATATGCCGATGAACCGCTCCAGCGAGCCGAAAATGGCGCGATGCAACATGGCCGGGCGGTGGGTGGCGCCGTCCGGGCCCACATACTCCAGCCCGAATCGTTCGGGAAGGAAAAAGTCCACCTGCACGGTGCCTATCTGCCAGTTGCGCCCGATGCAGTCCTTTACGTTGAACTCGATTTTCGGCCCGTAGAAGGCGCCCTCTTTTTCCTTTATTTTGTACGGCATCCCCTTTTCGTCAAGCGATTGCTTGAGTATCTCAATGGCGTGGTCCCACATCGCCGGATCGCCGATTGCCTTGTCCGGCCTTGTGGCGATGAAAAGGGAATAGTCGTTGAATCCGAAATCGCGATAGACCTCCGTGATGTGGCTTATGCTGTCCACCACCTGCGGCTTGAGATCGTCATAGGGGCAATAGATGTGCGCGTCGTCCTGGGTGAAGGCGCGCACGCGGAAAAGGCCGTGGAGCACGCCGGAAAGCTCGTGGCGGTGCACAAGGCCGAACTCAGCCACCTTCAGCGGGAATTCCCGGTAGGAGCGGCGCTCTTCTTTGTACATGAGCATGGCGCCGGGGCAGTTCATCGGCTTTATGGCGTAGCCCCGCTCGTCCACGGTGGAAAAGTACATGTGGTCCCGGTAATAGTCCGTGTGGCCGGATATGGCCCAAAGGTCGTCTATGAGCATCTGCGGGGTGCTCACCTCCACATAGCCCCGCTCCAGGTTTTTCTTCCGGTTGTACTCCACCAGCAGGTTGAACACCGTCTTGCCGTTTGGCATCATGAAGGGGAATCCCGGCCCCTCGTCGTGCCAGGAGAAAAGCTTTAGCTGCTTTGCGATAAGGCGGTGGTCCCGCTTTTTCGCCTCTTCGAGCATGGTCTCGTAATTTTTCAGCTCTTCCTTCGTGGCGAAGCAGAGCCCATAAACGCGCTGGAGCGGCTCGTTTTTCGAGTCCCCCAGCCAGTAGCTGCCGGAGATGCGGCTCACTTTGAACGCCTTTATCTCCGAGGTCTTTTCCACGTGCGGCCCCCTGCACAGGTCCACAAAGTCCCCCTGGCGGTAAACGGAGACGCTTTTCTCGTCCTTTAACTGGTTTTCGAGGGTGAGGACCTTGAATTTCTGCCCGGCGAAAAGTTTTATGGCCTCCTCGCGGGAGACCTCCTCGCGGGCGAAGGGATGGCCGTTACGGACGATCTCCTTCATCAGTTTTTCTATTTTCGGCAGGTCGTCCTCGGAAAGCGAGCCGTCCGGTATTTTCACGTCGTAATAAAAACCGTCGTCCGTTTCCGGCCCGTAGGCGAACTGGGCGGAGGGGTAAAGCTTCTGTATGGCCTCCGCCATAACGTGCGCGGCGGAATGCCGGACGGAGTGAATATCGCTCATCGTAAACTCCAGGTGATAAACAGGGGTACCATTATAGATGAAAACGGGGCTGGCGCCACAACGGCGGTTTTTGCCGCGAGTTTTATCCGTCCATCCGCCTCATTGTCCACATTCAAATCCTTTCATGCCCGGCGGAGGGCTTTCCGCCTGTCACGAGGGAATATATCCCCTCCCGCGCCGGATGAAAAGACGAACAGAGCGAACTGAGTGTAAAGTAGCGTCTGAGCGCAAAGAGCGTTCTGAAAGAACAGATGGGTGGGGCGGACGAAAGCCGCGCTGGCGGCGGCGATTATAATAAATAGCCTGCCTGATAATTGGACTGTAATTCCAGATTAACCGCGTCTTGTGGCATAATGCTGTTGTCTCAATATAGATTGGTTTACCAATGATTGCGCTTGTTGAAGATCGGATGACGGAGCTTAACAAGCTGTGCTCCAAATATGCCGTGATGCGGCTAGAAGTGTTTGGCTCCGCCGCCACAGGTGAGGATTTTGACCCGGAGAGAAGCGATTTTGACTTTCTGGTGGAGTTCCACAGGACAGAGACAATAAACGCCGCCGACCAGTATTTCGGCCTATTGGAAGAACTGGAAGGTGTTTTTCACCGGCATATTGATCTTGTGGAATCCAAGGCGATGCGTAATCCCTATTTCATAAAAGGGGTAAACGAAACCCGGAAGCTGATTTATGCGGCATAGTCCCGCAAAATTCCTGTTCGACGCAAAACAGGCCGCTTCCCTGATAAGCGGATTCGTGGCCGGAAAAAATCTCGCCGATTATTCGGCAAACAATCTTTTGCGCTCCGGCGTGGAGCGGCAATTGATAACAATCGGCGAGGCGTTGAGCAAACTTTCCCGGCTTTCACCGGATATCGCGGCGCGGATAAGCAATTACCAGAAGATCGTGGCTTTCCGGAACCTGGCCGTTCACGGATATGACCTTCTTGACGATGAAACGGTCTGGGGCATAGTTAAAATCCATTTGCCGGTTCTTGAAAAGGAGTTGGAAGTCCTTTTGAAAGAATAAAACGCCGGATAATTGCTTGAACAATCCGCAATCTGGAGAAGGGAGGCCAGCAGGTGATGATGATCGTGATCTGGCGGAATTGCATGAAGTGGAACCGGAACTAAAGCGGCGCATAGGGTTCAACAGCCCCAAATATCCGCCTACCAGATTATCTCCCCTTTCCCCTGGCGCAGCGTCACCGGGGCGGAGCCGGTAAGGTCCACCACGGTGGAAGGCTCGGATATCAGCGGCCCGGCGGAGACGACCACGTCCACAAAGCGGCTTATTTCCGCGGGCAGGTCCGCCGGATCGTTGAGCGGCTCGCCACCGGCCAGGTTCACGGAGGTGGAGACTATGGGATGGCCGATGATCTCCACGAGCATGTTGCACACCGGGCTGTCCGGAATCCTGATCCCCACTGTGTTCCTTTTGCCGATCATCTTTTTGGGGATGGCTGTCTTGCGCGCCTCCAATATGAAGGTGTACGGGCCGGGGAGCAGCCTGTTTACGAGCCGGTACGCCCAGTTGGACACGAAGGCAAACTCGCTGATCTGCGCCACGTCGCGGCAGACGAAGGAGAAAGGCTTGTTCCCCTCCCGAAGCTTGGCCTTTGCGATGCGCTCTATGGCGGACTTGGAGAAAATGCCGCACCCCAGGCCATAGATGGTGTCCGTGGGATACACCATCACCCCGCCGGCCAGCACTATCTGGGCCGCTTCCTTGAGCGTCCTGTATTCAGGAGCGTCGCCCCGCAGATACAACGTTTTCATAAACCATCCTTCTCTATCTAATATTGTATTGGGGCGGAGAACGCTAGTCAAAAAAGGGGCGCGCGGTGTTTATGGCAGCCAGGCGGGGTCCGCGTCCAAGGCAAGATAGTCCGTCCATCCGGGGCTGGCCGGTTCGTCCAGGTACATCCCCGCCCCGGCGGCGGCCGTCATGGCGGCGTTGTCGGAACATAAATGCGGCGGTGGGATTATCACCGGCAATCCCAGCGAATCGCCTAGTTTTGTGAAACGTTCCCGCAAGGCGCCGTTGCACGCCACCCCCCCCACAAGGGCCAGTGATCCGGGATTGAAGCGCTCGGCCGCAAGCTTTGTCTTTGCGGCAAGCGCCTCCACCACCGATTTCTGGAACGATGCGCATATGTCCGCCGCCGGGACTTGCTCTCCTTTGGCCTGAAATTTGTTCACGATGTTCTTCACCGCCGTCTTCGGGCCGGAGAATGAAAAGTCGAATTCGCCCCCGTGGTGCAGATGGGCTATGGGTATATCGAATTTCGCCGCGCCCCCTCGGGCCATCCGTTCCACCGCCGGGCCGCCGGGGAATCCCAGGTCCATCATCCGCGCCACTTTGTCGAACACTTCTCCCGCCGCATCGTCCCGGGTTCCGCCCAGCCGTTGGACGGCGCCGGGCCTTTCCACCATGAAAAGCTCCGAGTGACCACCGGACACAAGCAGGGCCAGCATCGGCAAAGGGGTGTCCGGTTTTTCGATAAAGGCGGACATCACATGCCCTTGAAGATGGTTCACCCCGGCCAGCGGAATCCCCCGCGCCCATGCCAACGCCTTGGCGTAGGAGACCCCCACCAAAAGCGCCCCCACAAGCCCCGGCCCACGCGTCACCGCCACAAGGCCGATATCGTTGACGGACACTCCAGCGCGTTCGAGCGCCTCGTGGACGATGGGGCTGATGACCTCGGAGTGACGCCTGCAGGCAAGCTCCGGCACCACTCCGCCGTATTTGGAATGGACGTCATGCTGGGACGCCACCACCGACGACAGCACGGAGTACCTGCCGCTAGCCACCGCCGCCGCCGTCTCATCGCAGGAGCTCTCTATTCCCAGGGTCAGAAGATTTTCCATCATCGGTGAATGATTGCAGAGTCAGGGCCGATAAGGCAAGAGAATGAATCGGCGGCAAGGGGCTGACCCCAAGATGACATGGCGTGCGAAAAGTTGTATTTTAATGTAGTCGGGACATTGGTAGCGCTTATCGCGGCCCATCAAACCGGTGGGACAGCCAGAGACGCTGTTTATGACGGCCGCTGTCCGCAAAAAAAACGGGGTATCACATGAAAATTATCTGCCTTGGCCGTCTGGCTTTTTCCGCGTCATTGGCGGCGGTCCTTTTGCTTGCGCCTTTGCCTGCGCATGCCGCAAGCACCCCCATCGGCGCCACGGTCACCCATGTGGAAGGAGAAGCCACCGTAGTGTTCGTCAAGGACGGCAGCGCGGCGCCCGTCGTTTTAAAGATGGCAGTGAGCGCGGGGGACAGGGTGCGCACCGGGAAAAACGGCGTGGTGGAAGTGCAGTTTGACAACGGCGACGTGATCCGGGTGGACAAGGACACGGACATGACGGTCCGTTCCCTTCACCGAAACGAAAAAGGCTCCACTTTCTCGATATTCAATTTGATCATGGGCCGGGTGAAATCATCGGTGGCCAAGCTTGCCAGCCGGGAGTCCAAGTTTGAATATCACACGAAGGCGGCCATAGCCGGGGTTGGCGGCTCTCCCCCATGGGTGGTCACAGCTTCCATGGACGCAACCGGCAAGTCGAAGACGGAGGTGGACTTCCTGGGCAAAAAAGGGGAGATGGGGCAGCTTTACCTTCAAGGCTTCGACTCCGGCTTGACACGAATTACGTTGGACCCCGGATTCGGCACGACAGTGTTCCAGGGGAGGGCTCCGGCCATACCGCAGCTTATTCCTCAATCCAGGATGCAATCGCTGGACAAGGGGATGCAGTTCAAGACCCAGAGACCAGCCCAACAACAGCCAACGCAGCAGCCGGAAGGGGCGCCCCGGGGCGGGACGCAGCAGCAGGACAATTCGCAGAACCAGGAAGGCTCATCCGGAGGGGGTGACCAGCAGGGCGCCGGCGGTTCTACCGGGGGCGCGTCCGGTGGCTCCATTGGTGATGGCGCCGGAGGATCCACTGGCGGGACGACTGGCGGAACAGCCGGAGATTTCACCGGGGGAACCACGGGTGGGACCACCGGTGAGGCTAATGGAAATATGACCGGAAGCTCCACCGGTGAGACCGTCTCTTTCACGGGGACATCGGCATCGGGCGGTGGGGAAATCATCACGCCGGTCACGCAAAATGTCACAACGAACATAGTGGTGAACAGCCTGAGCTCCACCGTGTCCACAAAGATAACAGGAGTGACAGGCGGGACAAACCAGGATGGCGCCGTGGTGGACACCTCGACTATCAATCCGCAGGCACAGGGGACTGCCGGACAGACCACCACCGCCACCTCCACCGCCGTGCAGACGGTGAACACCAACGTTATCGGCGGATTCCTGGCCCCGCCGCCACCGTCACCTCCACCCCCGCCGCCACCTCCACCGATGGACACAACAAACATACCGCCTCCCATAACGGGGACCGGCGGAACAGGGACAGGAGGGATTTTCCCGCCCGGCCCGCCCCCGGCCACAACCGGGCCTGTGGGGACTCCGGTGAGCATATCCATCCCCCCCATAGGGACATGGTGATGGAGGCGCGTAGAAAGATTTATTCCGCGCTGGCCGCGGCCGGGGTGGCGCTCACCTCGTTTGCCACACCATGCGTGGCGCAGGAAGGCTCCACCACGGAAGCATCGCCCCCATGGGTGCTGACCCTCTCCACCAATTATGGAGACTGGAAGGCGGACAAGTTGGGCAACGCCGGAAGCCAGGGAGTCGGCTTCGCTCAGTTAGGCTATACGGGACGGGAATACGGAGGAGCGGTCACCACCAGGTATGTAAGGACGGACTACCTGACGGCGCAGAGCCCGGACCGGTTTTCGATCTCCACCACGGCGGACGTGGAATTGTCCGACTATTACACCTGCGAATCAGGCTCCATGGCCTTGCGCGGCGGGGTGGACCTGACGATCCCCACCGGAAAAGGGGCCTATTCAACGGACGAGCTTACACGCATATTGAGCGATCCGCTCGGGTCGGACCTTATGTCGGTGAACCTTTACAACCAGGGGCTCAACGTCAGCCCCCATTTCCTCGTGGCCAATACGTTCTCGAAAAGCATGAGCATGGGGATCGGGGCCAAATACACCTTCACCGGGGAGTACACCCCCACCACGGACGTGGAGGGGGACCGGTACAAGCCGGGCTCCCGGCTGATGGTCATCGGCAACGGCGCGTACGGATTCACGGAGGCGGACTTCCTGGCGGTCAACCTGATCTATTACACCGTTGGCAGGGACACGCGCAACGGTGAGGACGTGTACCGGACGGGGGACCTTTTTTCCGCGGACATCAAATATCTTAAGAGCTGGAACGAGAACCTGATGAGCATGTTTGCATTGATAGTGATGACCCAACGGTCCAACGAGTACATGAACGCCGAACTTGCGCTGGAGGCGGAAAGCAGGAATTCGAACAACAACTCGGTGGAGGTCGTGGCATACGGCGGCTACAAGCTTACCGGAGAAATCACCCTGTCCGGTGTGGCCGGATACAAGAACGTGGCCGCCAACGCCTATGAGCCGGGGGACGCTTTTTACGACGCGGGCAGGTGGAAGGCCTATTTGGAGCCGGGAGTGATCTGGAACGCGGCCCATGGGATGCAACTTGCCGGCAAGATCCGTTATACCCGGATAATGGACAAGAAGGACGCCTTCGAGGCCGAGGACAACACTTACAGCCTTCTCAACGCCGATATCAGCCTGGTCTATAATTTCGGGCTGTAAGCTTGATTCGGCCCCCGCATACCCCTTTCTTAAGTGTGCGCGGCGGAAGAAATTCCAGTTGCCGTCAACACATCCATGTTATATATTCTGACAACTTGGTGGATAATCAGCCTTAAGGATTTTCACGAAACCATCTATGCTTTTTCAACGCGCAAACAAGCTCCTTGGCCACATGAAGCCGGCGGCGGCGTTCTTGGCCCTGGCCTTCGCCATAACCTCGACAGGCCGCGCCGAGGCCATCAGTTTGGACAAGGTCACGCTCCACGGATATTTCGACCTGGAGTATAACCATGCCGACAAGCCGGAGGGGATATACGCCACCTCCGCCACAAAGACCGACAACGGGGCCTTCGACCAGCACCATTTCACACTCCTGCCCGCCATGGAGGTCACCCCTGAACTGAGGATAAAGGCCAACATAGAGTTTGACCACGGCGCGGACACCGAGTTCGGCAAGGGGGGGGTGATACTCGAATACGGGTTCGGCGAATATATATTCAACGATCTTTTCAAGGTCCGCGGCGGGAAGATGCTCACCCCATTCGGGCTGTACAACGAGATCCACGACGCTTCCCCGGCGTTCATAGCGGCCTCCGTCCCGGACGTTATCTACAAGTCGGACAAGATGGGGGGGCACTCCATCATGCCCAAGTGGATCACCGGCCTTGCCCCGTTGGGCGCGGGCATGGCGGGGTCGTCCTACGAGTGGGACTATGTGGTCTATATCGGCAACGGCGAATCTCTGGACACCAACGAGTCCGAGTTCGATTCCAACCCGAACAAGGCGGTGGGGGGGCGGATACAATTCAACGCGGAGGACTCGGCCTTCCAGGCGGGGATTTCCGCCTATTACGGCGACAAGGCCGTCAGCGAATCGAAGCTGTCTGAAAATCATTGGGCGTATGTGGTCAGCCTCAACGGCAACTACGGCCACTTCAACGCCAAGGGGGAATACGCCAGGAGCCGCCAGACGGCCAAGGACGAGGTGGCGTGGTATGTCCAGATGTCATACACATACGGCCGGTTCACGCCGTATGCCCGCGCCCAGTCGCTAGACCCGAACGATTCGGTCTCCGACGACCACTGGACGACGTTTCTGGGGGGGCTGAACATAAAGGTCAACAGCAACCTTTTCCTCAAGCTGGAGTGGGACTCGCATAGCCGAGGCGCCAGCAACATGGGTGTGATAACCCCCGGAAACGAGGACTTCAACGAGTTCCGTTCCGTCGCCACCATATTTTTCTAGGCGGCGATGAAAACATACCGGTTCCTGATTAATGCGATCGCCGCGCTGGCGCTGATCACCGCCGTCACCGGGGGTGTGTCCTACGCCGCGGGCAAGAGGGGGCTTGTGGTGATTGTGAACAAGGCCAACGCCACCGCCTCGGTCTCGAAGGCGGAGCTTGCCCATCTTTTTCTTGGAAAGAGGAAAATGTGGGGCTCCGGTGAGCCCGTGAAGGTGTGCGACATGGCGGAGGCGGGAGAGCCCGAGGAAAGGTCGGCGATGGGGACGTTCAGCCAGAACTACCTGGACAGGGACCTGGGGACGCTGAAGAATTATTGGATAAAGATGATCTTCTCCGGCAAAGGCGAGCCGCCGGTGGTCTTCCGGAAAGCCGAAGAGGTGATCCGGTTCGTCTCCGAACATCAGGGGGGGGTCGGCTATGTTTACGAGGATCAGTTGAACGATCAGGTGCGGCCGGTTCCCGTGAGGGATTGACGATGCCGTTTATGAGGATCAGCCCGACCCTGAAGCCGGGGCGCGCGGCCAGGCCTGCTTTACCAGGCGGCAAATGAAGACCGTCTCCATAAAATCGCGACTGTGGAGCGGCCTGGGCCTTTTCATTTTCTTCTACTTCGCCATGTGGGCGCTGTCCTACTACACCTCCGTAAAAATAAGCGATTACCTGGACCTTTCCAAAATGGAGACCATGAAGCAGGCGCATTTGCTCCGGCGGGTCTTCTCGGAACTGCACCAGAAGCTCGACGGGGCCGCACAGACCAGGGATCCGGACCTTCTGGCCGAGGCGGCGGCGAAGAAAGAGGAATTCTCGGCGGTATTGAACAGGCTCCAGGCCCTCGACGGCTCGCATAAGGATGAATATGCGAGGTTGGCGAAGGATTTCGGCAGGTATTACCCCAACGCATGGCAGACCGCCTCGCTTATCATAAGCGGGGAGGAGATAGCATCCGGGCGCGTTATCACGCATGCCCGCGAGATGAACGCCGTCCTGCCTCAGCTTAAAACAGGCATGGAGGGGATCGTGTCCAAAAGCGACGACGTGTTCGCCGCGCTACTGGACAAGACCACGCGCGTGGCCTCGCTTCTGGTGACGCAGAATTTCATCCTGTTCGTTTCAATCCTGATGATAGCGGGCATCGTGTTCCCCATGATCATCAGGTCCATCATCCTGCCGATAGAAAAGCTGGTCCACGCCACCAACGAGCTTGCCAAGGGGGACCTGGACACCCAGGCCGAAGTGGTGCGCATGGACGAGATAGGCATGCTGGCCATGGCGTTTAACAGGATGACAAGATCGTTAAAGGAAGAGACAGCCGCGCGGGAAAAGACCAACGAGGAGCTGAAAAAATCGCTGGACATCCGCAAGGAGATGCAGAAAAGGATAGTGGAGGCCAACCGGGACCTCACGGCGGCCAACGCACGGCTTATGGAGGCGGACAGGCTCAAGTCCGATTTCCTGGCCTCCATGTCCCACGAGTTGCGCACGCCGCTCAACGCCATCATAAACTTCACGGACCAGATAATCGAGGACTGGGAGCTTCTTGAGAAGGACAAGGGTTGGTCCGAAGAGGCGAAGGGGATGCTTCAGCGGGTGTACAAAAGCTCGAAGCACCTGCTTTCGTTGATAAACGACCTTCTGGACCTGGCCAAAATCGAGTCCGGGCACATGCCCCTGGATCTTTCGGAGGCGGACATAAAGGAAATAGCGGCCGATTCCATCGCTTCGGTGTCGCCGCTGGCCAAGGCCAAGGGGCTGGATTTGAAGCTTGCGATGGCCGATGGCCTGCCTCTTATCACGCTCGATGAGCGCAGGATGCTCCAGGTGTTCATAAACCTGCTTTCCAACGCCATAAAGTTCACGGAAAAAGGCTATGTTGAGGTGAGCGCCGGGAAAGACCCCCAATTCCCGGATGGAGTCGTGATAAAAGTGACCGATACAGGCATTGGCATCCCGCAAAGTTACCTGGAAGTGATCTTCGACAGGTTCCGGCAGGTGGATGGGGGAGACGCTCGTAAGCATGCCGGCACCGGACTTGGTCTAAATCTGGTAAAAGAGCTGGTCGAACTACATAGAGGATGGGTGAAGGTGGAAAGCGTCGAGGGGAAAGGGTCGGTCTTTATCGTTTACCTGCCGTTCCATCAACCTGTTGCGGATCAAAACAGACCTGAATGATAATTATTTTTTCGCTTTCCATTTTCTGAGTTAGATGCGGTTTTCAGCTCCCCAAAGTGGCCATCCATCCTGTGGAAAACCTATGGATAACTATACATGCTTTCAATTAACTTTCGGAAATTTAAGAGATTGCGATTTAGTGGATTATACGGGAAGTGGCTGTATTGCGAGTATTATCAATATATTAAAATAGCTAAAGTGTGATTTGCAGGAATTTTTCAGAGAAGAGTCACAGGCCGTAATTCTTTTCCACATTTTTCAAGTGTAACGGCTTGAATTTGTTTGAAACGATGTTTGGGTATATCCTTTTAGGGCCGGTCTGCAAGGCAAAAGTTGACATAAAGTAAGCGCCGCATCGGTAAATTGAAATGAGCTTTTCAAAACAGTCACTTCCCAAGACCGTGATCGTTCTGGGGCTCGTGAGCCTGTTCAATGACATGGCAAGCGACATGATCGCCCCCCTTCTGCCGGTGTTCCTTACTGCAACACTAGGAGCAGGTCCGGCCGCCCTTGGGCTGATCGAGGGGGTGGCGGAGGCCACAGCGAGCCTGTTAAAGATGTATTCAGGACGACTTGCGGACAAAGGGGTGGGCGCCAAATCGCTCACACTGTCCGGATACATAATATCCAACCTTTCCAGGCCTCTTTTGGGCGCCGTGGCAAGCTGGCCCGCCGCTCTTATGTTGCGTTTTGCGGACAGAGCGGGCAAAGGTGTGCGTACTGCCCCCAGGGACGCGATAATTTCCTCCTCAGTTGACGAAAAACTGCGCGGCAAGGCCTTTGGGCTTCACCGGTCCATGGACCACACCGGCGCCATGATCGGCCCACTGGCCGCTTCCGGGCTCCTTTACATGGGCTATGGAGTGCGCGAAGTCTTCTACATCTCCTTTATCTTCGGATCTATGGCTGTGGCGCTGGTGGCCTTCGGCGTGCGGGAGCCGAAGCAGGCCCCGCAGCCGCCGGTTCCGCCGTTAACTTTCAAAGGGCTCGATCCAAAGCTTCGCGGATTGATTTTCGCGGCAGGTGGGCTTGCGTTTGCCTCGGCGCCGGAGGCTTTCCTGGTGCTTTGGATCAGCGCAACGGGAGTTCCGCTAAGCCTGATTCCCATCGTATGGGCCGCCGCGCATATGGCCAAGGCGGCGGTGGCGATGCCGGCGGGCAGTTTGTCGGACAGGGTTGGGCGGCTGCCGGTGGCGTCGGTATTCTGGTTTTTAAGGGCCGCCATTGTAGTGGTCATCCCCTGGTTTTCCGGTGTATACGCAGCTGTGGGGCTTTTCTTTGTCTATTCGATGGCCGTGGCGGGGTCTGAAGGGGCGGAAAGGGCGCTAATCGGCGATTCGGCGGCCCAACATGCCAAAGGGGCCGCTTTTGGACTGTTCCACATGGTCATCGGCGTCGCCGCCCTGCCGGGGGCGGTGTTGTTCGGGGCGGCATGGGAACTCTTAGGGCCGGCGGCGGCATTCACTTTATCGGCGGCGATAATGACGCTGTCCGCCGTTATTATGATCAGGACCGCAGCTTCTTCGTAACGCCGCCATCCTGGCGGCAATTGCCGGCTGGTTTTCCCGCCGCAAGCGAAGTCATCAGAAAAGCCAGTCCCATGGCGAGGGCGGGGGGGCCGTCGGATATGAAATTCCTGGTCTGGTGGATTACCACGAGGAAAACAGCCGCCGCCGCGCATCCTGCGTACGCAAGGTTTTTCAAGCGCGCGCCGGGCTCTTTTTTGAGCAAAGCGTCCACCGAAAGCCCCAGCAGGAGCCCGAAAACAAGGCCCGCCGCGATGAACAGGGCATTCTCCCCCGGGTGTTCAATGAAGCTTTGCGCGGAGAATTTCCCGGTGATAAACCGTGACGCCCCGGTGGCGGTAAGGGCCGCGAATATCAGCAGTGTGGTCTTAGTTGCGCCGCGGTCTGACAACGGTGAGCCCCAGATCGTCTATCATCCGCAGGTCTTCCTCCGCCGGGCGGCCGTAGGTGGTAAGGTAATTGCCCACCATGGTGGAATTGGCCCCGGCGGCGAACATCATCGCCTGCAGGTCCCGCAGGTTTTTCTCACGTCCGCCGGCCACCTTGATGTCCTTTGCCGGCAATATCATCCGGTACACCGCGATGATCTTCAATATCTCAAGGGGCGCAAGGGGCGTTGCGTTCTCAAGCCTGGTCCCCTTTATCGGATTCAAAAAATTAAGCGGCACGGAGTCCACATCCAGTTCCCGCAGCGTGAACGCCATTTCCACCCGTTGCTCCTCCGTCTCCCCCATGCCGAATATCCCGCCGCAACATGCGCGAAGCCCGGCCGACTTCACCGCGCGCACGGTGTCCACGTCCTCTTCATAATCGTGGGTGGTGCAGATGTCCGGGAAAAACGAGCGGGCGGTCTCCAGGTTATGGTGATACTCTTCCAGCCCGGCGGTCTTCAGGTCCCGCGCGGTCTGCTCGGTTATCACCCCCAGGCTTGCGCACCTGTGAATGTCCACGCTTTCTTTCATCCCGGCGATGGCGCTTTTGATGGAATCAAGGTCCGCGTCCCCATTGCCGCCGTTAAAGCCGTAGCCGCTGGTGACGATGCCATACTTGTGCGCCCCCCCGGCGATGGCGGACCTGGCTCCGTCCAGAATCGCGTCCTTGGCCACAAGGCCGTAAACAGGCGCGTCCGAAGTGGCGTGGACCGACTGGGAGCAGAAAGCGCAGTCCTCCGGGCATTTGCCGGAGCGGGCGTTGATGATGGAACAGAGGGATATTTCGTTCCCTTTGAACTGGCGGCGCACCCTGTTGGCCGATGCGATCAGGTCGTATATATGCACAGCGGGAAGCTTCATCAGCGAAACCGCCTCGTCCCACGTCAGAGGCTCGTTCCCCGACGCTTTGGCCTCGCAATGCCTGATAAGGTCCATCGCCACCGACTCGGCCATCTGCTCTAAAATCACTTCCATGCTCAAATCTCCATATGCCGCCATCAACGGCGGCGTGAAGATCAGGTTAAGCGGGGCGGGGCGCGATGTCAACACGCCTTGTGACCGGCCGGCCGATTGGCGCATATATTGGGAACCTTATTGGCGCTGGCGCATCTGGTGCAAGCGCGCGCAAGGCGCTTTGGGACGGGGCGGCGGAGTTGATGGCGAAAAGGGGGCAGAATGCGGATGCGGGCATATCGAAAGCATAAAAAAGCGCGGGCTGTCACACCCGCGCTTCTGTTTGACTGGAAAAATCAGCCGCGTTTTTCCATTCCGGCGGGCTGCTTTGTCACCTGCTGGGCGACGAGGTTCTTTGAGCCTGTGTTGTGCAGGTCATGCCACACGTTGGCGGGGGCAAGGAAGGTGGAGCCGGGCTTCACCGCCAGCTTTTCCTCGCCATTGCCGTCCAGATAGAACGTCCCTTCGCCTTCGATGACTGTGAATATCTGGTCCCCGGTGGGATGCCTGTGATAGCCGAGCCGCTGGCCGGGCTTGAAATAATAAACATCCAGGGTCAACGCGTCGGTCTTGGCGAGCGTGATCTTGGGGACGCTGTCGTCCTTCCATTCGGCGCTGGCGTTGATGTCTCCGTTCTGAATTGCCATTAACAAGTCCTCCTATGCATATACCGTTAGACACCGGCACATACCCTCATGTGCCCCATGCCCCCCACACCACGAGAATTCATGGTATGCACGGGAATGTTTTAAGTCAACCTATTATTGGGAGTCTTTCATGTGAATGACAATGTATTGGGCAAACGGACATTGCTGGAATGGGAGCCGGGTTGCGAAGGGGATAGGAGGGCTTAGTAACTGCCCTTTAGGCTTTGTGATACCACAAACCTTCTCATAAATGGTTTGGAGCGCATTTCGTTCATCAAATCCCAATAACATTTTTTTGCGAATTCGCTGTTCATGCCATCAGGGTAGAGGAAGTGATACTTTTGCGGATTGTCGTCTCCATAATACTCGATGCTTCGTTTGAATTCCGGTTGCAAATATTCATAAATGCCCCAGCGGATGTTGTTAAGAAATTCTGCGATAGTGCTGCCATGATAATTTAAAATATCTTTATGGAACCGTTCATAAAAGCCAGGTAACGCCAAAAGCGCGTCTTCAATGGTAATTGATATGCCGCGGTTGACAAGAATATCTTTAAGTTTCTCCGCCACTCGGCCCGCTCGCGTGAAGTTATGCTTCGAAAGGTTCCCGCACATTGTTAAGAAATCTCTACGCCGAATTTTAATCTTGGTTTCTTTTTGAATTGATGGCAACCAGATATCAACATCTTTAATTTCATGGTCAAGCCAGTTGGAAAAATCAATTGCGGCAATTTAAAGGGAACCGGCTGAATCTTTAATTTTAATATTGATTCTTGGGTTATTGGTTATTATCTTTAACGCTTCAAGATACCCAGGCTTCTTTATCAGAACCGTCTTATTTGTTTTCGATAAAAAATCCACAAGAATGATGTTAAATCACTACTGTCCGGGGAAAATCCATAAAATTGTTTCTCTTGTCATCTGATTTTTCCCATAATCATCCCGGACAGCATTACATTCGCCCATTCCTGCCTTATAAAACTCGTAAAAGGCCCAGTATTCCACCCTTTTCATTCCTCTCTACCATCTCAAGAATACCATCCGGAGACTCCAAATTGGCATTCCCCGGACAGCAACACTTGGCAAAACATAACGTACTGATATATTAGCGATTACATTTTATGCTGACTTGCAGGTCAACCGCTTTTCAACTTTCCCCGGACAGTAGTGATGTTAAATAAGCATTGATGAATCACTGTTTTGAATAATATTGATGAATCTGGATCGTTGCCGCTTACGGTTAAAATCTCAAAGTTCACCATCGAATCTATAAGTTCCTTGATGGCCTTCAAGAGAACAACTTCTTCTTCGATTTCATTGAGCGCCATGTTCGTAACACGCTTGATGGTCATGGATATATGACTACACCCTAAAACTCTTCAACTCCAGTTCCGATATTTCGCGGAAGTGTTTTGTGTTGGCCGTGCAAAGCGGAACCTGATTTTCCACGGCGGTGGCCGCTATCAAGGCGTCCGCCAGGCGCATTCCGGACTTTAGGGCGTACTCTTCCAAATAAACGACGGCGCGGCTCCCTATGTTTTCGGACAATGGGAGGACGTCAAAGCCGAGGTCCTTTAAAAATGAGCGGATGATGCGTATTTCACTTTTTTCCCTCGCCCCCTGGACGAGCTCCATGTAATTGACGATGGCGATGTGGCGTGCCTTGGCCCTGTCTATGGCCACGGCCGCGCGTTTGTGTCCGCGAAAGGCCCAGATGAGCACGTCTGTGTCAAATATCATCAAAACGCCCCTTGCGCATTTCCCTCACTTTTTTGGTGGGATCCGCCATTTCCGGATGATCTGCCCACATGCCGAAAGCCGGATGGCCGGAGGCGGAGATGCCGCTGGCGCTTTCTATCGGCGTGACACGGGCGATGGGCTTGCCACGGCGGGACAAGGTGACGCTTTCCCTGCGCTCCATCGCCTCCAGCAGTTTGCCCGGTTTTTTCCTCAACGCCAGAAAAGAGAGTTTCAAAGCTGATCCTTTCAAGTGAACATATATAGTATGCACTTGCTACCAAAGATTATCAACAGGTTCCGTTAGATTATTGGGCGCCTGTATTGGGCGCTAAGATAGCCATCGGATTTTCGCCGGTACACATCCATTATCCGGCAATTTAGTATATTTTTTGATGCGCCCCTTCTTTTTATCGGGAATATGCTATATCCTGTCGCACGGTTTCTATGACTTTTCATGACATGGCGGTTTGGGCCGGTCTCCAACTTCATCTGAACAGGGCTGGTCACCATTGATATGGTGGTATGATGGCCTGTCGAGGGAAATTCTACTTTAGGGGAGGCTTTGATGAAGCGTATAGGGATTGGCAATCCGGTTTTTCTGGCTCTAATGTCATGTTTAATAATGTTCGCATCCGCCGCAAATTCCTTTTCCGCCGTCACGCCGGATAAAAAGCAATGCGTTTCGATGTACATAGACGAGCAGGGGTTGATGCAGTTCGGCTCATACGAAATATTCGTCGAGGGGAAAGAGGGCCAGTGGACATCCGCCGGTAAAATCACCGACGGCAAGAATTATGTCGGCAAACAGCTCGATCTCTCCAAATTCCTGAAGCCGGGGAAGGCCGCCAATGTCCGCATCGTCAACACCGATGGCAACGCGGCCCACATTGATTACGTTGCTGTCGGCGGCGCCGCGCCGTCCAGAGTTATGGTCAACGGCGCCGTGGACGAAAAAGCCTTAGGCAAACTGGCCAAGGCCGATATGGACGTGATCCCGGCCCACGAGAAAATTATTGAACTTACGTTTCCGGCCAACCGGAAGGACGCGACGCTTGTCCTTTCCGCCCGTATCGAGGCGTTGAACATATCGCCCTACGATTTCAAGTTCCCCGTGGAAAACGCCTTTAAGGACATCGGGGCCGAATCGAAGTTTTTCACCTATGAGATGGACTCCAGCGTTGGCAAGTTGTCGTTGAAAGGCAAATCCGGCGAGATCGGGGGGGCTGCCCCGCTGTTCAAGGAGTTCACGTTGTCCGCCTCCGGGCATCCATCCGCCTTCACCTACGGATGGGTGATGAACGACGATAAATATCTATACATAGCCATAGATTTCACCGGCGACAACACCATGGATGGCGATAAGGACTATTCCAAGGTCTTCGTGAAAATCGGCGGGAAGGTCAAGGAGTTCAAGCTATCCGAGGGTGAAAGCAAATGGGGCAAGCCTTCTTTCACCTATACGGACAAAGTGGCCTACCAGCACAAGTATTACGAGTACAGGATTCCGCTGGAGGAAGTGAGCGGCAAGGAGAGCAAGAATCTGGAACTGGCCTTTGCGGCGTATGGGACATGCGGGGGATTGCCAACTTTCACCGGGGCGAATCCATATGATTTTGGCAATATCGCCGTGGGATCGAGTTCCAGCGTCAACGTGACGTTGGACTCAAGCAACGGCGTCAACTACGTCGTGGAGACGCTCAACCTTACGACTGGGGTGAACTTCAGCAAGAACAATGGAACGTGCACCCCGACAGTCACCCAGGTCGGTGTTGGCACATGCACTTTCTCAATCACATTTTCACCCACGGCCCTTGGCGCGCTTGCTGATTCTGTCACCACCAATTTTTGCGGCCAGGGTCCGACAACGCTTAACCTTAGCGGCACAGGCGTGGCGGCGGCGGTCAATCCCACTGTGATCGGATGCACCGATCCCAACGCGATAAACTATAACCCTTCGGCCAATCAGGATGACGGGTCTTGCGTGCTTCCCCAGTCCAACATCACCACGCCGGGGGGCGGCACAACCAGCAATATCGGGGCTGGCGGGGGGAGCGGCGGTTCCACCACCACGGGTAACGTTTACACCGAAACCATCACCCTCACCAACGACGGGAACGCCAGCCTGTACATATACGGCATGGAAAGAATGCTTGGCAGGGCCGTTTCCATGGCGATGACTCAAGGGGGCGGGATCGTCCCTCCGTTTTACATCACCCAGGACAACTGCTCGGGAAAGATTCTGCAGCCCCGGGACACATGCACGATAGACACCGTTTTCTTCCCGATAGAGAACGGGACGTATGAGCAATCATTTGTCCTTTCCACGAACAGCGGCCAGCGTCTTACCTACAATCTGACTGGCACGTCCATTTCGGTGGAAGGCAATTCAAAGCCGGCGGCGTTCACCACCGCCGGATCGTCTGTGGACGGGACCGGGGTGACACTGTCGTGGAACGCCGCCACCGACCCTGACAATGACACCGTAAGCTACAATGTCCAGTATTGCGACCATTCCAGCTTCGCCAACTGCGCCCCGCAAAGCGCAAGTGGGGCAACCACCGCCTCCGTTTCGAAGGCCAAATACAGCCTTTCGATGGCCGGGGCGCTGATGGTGTTCGGATTCATGGCGTTCGGCGGCATGAGGCCGGGAAGGATGAAGGTTTTGGCGCTGGTGTTGGCGCTGTCGTTCGGGGCGTTGGCCCAGTCGTGCGGAGGCGGATCGTCTTCCTCTTCGACGGATGCTTCAGCGCCTGCCAAACAGACGGTGGTCAGCCAGAGCTTCACCGGCCTTGATGCGGACACCACCTATTACTGGAAGGTGGTTGCCTCCGACGGGCGGGGCGGAGCGGTGGAAAGCGACACCCAGACCTTTGTGACGGGGCATTAAGCGGCGCGGGGGGCGGCCCGAGGTTATTCAAAGGCGGACGGGCAACGGCCTGTCCGCCGTTGGATTTTAACCCTGTGGCGCCGCCGCCGGGAATATGGTAATAATTACAACTATGAAAACGAACATACTGCGCGCCGCCGCCATCCTTTCGCTCATCCCGCTGATGGGATGCGCCCAGGTGAATCCCGCCCTTGTTTCGGTGGGGCTGGCAGAGCCCATACCGCCGGTGACCGACTCCAACTATTTCAACACGCAGATGAACACCCTGCTAGACCGGGTGAAGACGGCCCAGCTTCGCGCGTTCCGCAAGGCTGCCACCATAGAGTTTGTGAACGCCAACGGGCAGGTGTCCGAGCTTGGAAGGTACCTGACGGCGAAGTTCGGCGAAAGGGCCATGGGGCGCGGCCAGTTCCGCGTGATACCCCAGGGGCAAGTGAAAGAAGCGTTCACCAAACTTAAGATCGCGCCGGGGCCGGAGCTCACCAAGGACCAGCTTGAAAAGCTGGGGACGGAGATCGAGGCGGACGCGATCGTCACCGGCGTCGTGTCCGACCTGCAGAAGGGGAGCGACGTGGACCTGACCGTGAAGGTGATCCAGCCCTCCACCGGGGAGATGATCGCCGCGGCCAGCGTGAACATATACCGCTCCAAACAGGTGCAGACCCTTATCCAGCAATTCTAGGGCCTGAAGGCTTGGTCACGTGAAAATCAAAATCTGCGGCCAGACGTCGGTTTCCGGCTGCGACCTTTCGGTAAAATACGGCGCCGATTATCTTGGCGTGGTGGTCAACGTGCCGTGGTCGGCCCGGTCGCTGACGCCCGCGGCGGCGGCGCCGATATTCGAAAAGCACCGGCGCAGGACTTTCCTGCTCACATACAACGCCGGGGCGGACGACGAATATTACGATATCGTCAAAACTCTCCAGCCGTGCGCCCTGCAGCTTACCGGCACGGAGCCTTGGAACGTGACAAGGGCGATAAAACACGCTTTGGGGCTCCCTATATTCAAGTCCATCCATCTTCCCCCGGCGGGAGAGGGAGAGGGGGACGCCGGGAGGATCATCGGAACGATGGAGGAATATGCCCGGGCGGGGATGGTGAACGGATTCATTCTGGACACGGCGGCGGCCGGGATGTTCGGCGGCACAGGCAAACGCAACGATTGGGAGATGGCGGCGAAAATCATCGCCGAATCGCCCCAGCCGGTCTATCTTGCCGGAGGGATAAATCCGGACAACGTGGCCGAGGCGCTCAAAGTCCCCGGGATATTCGGGATAGACCTTGCATCCGGTGTGGAGGAGGGTAAAGGGATAAAATCAGAGGCCAAGCTTAGGGCGCTTTTTGAGGTGATAGACATGGAAGTTGGCGGAGGGCGTTAAATCAGCCGCCGTCATTTGATATACTGGCTGGATGCGAAAGCCGTTAAGCAGATACCTTGTCATGTCGGTCCTCATCCACGCATTGGCGGTCATCGCCACGGCTGTGATTGTGGTCACAGTGCCGAAAAAGACCACCGCCACCCCCGTGCGGGTGACGCTTATGCAGGCCGAATCCCCGAAAAATGAGGACATGGACCATGGCCGGGTGGAAGACCTGCCAAAGCCGGACAAGATAGAAAAGCCGGACAAGGCGGACATCCTTTCCCGGTACGACAGCCGCGCCCACTCGCCGGAGAAGGGAAAAAAGTACAAGGCGTCCAAAACGGCCCTCCCGCGAGAGAAAGTGGACCCGCCCCATCCATCGGCTAAAAAATCGCCGGAAAACATGCCAGAGCAGCGCCCCGAAAAGCCCAAGACCATGGTGGCGGCGGTGCAGGGACCCAAGCTGGACATGACAAAGCGGGACAGCGCCAATGACCTGAACCTGTTTTCCAACGAAGCGATGAAAAAGGCGATGGAGACCGACAAGAGCAAGGCTTTCGAAAAAAGCTCCGTGGAAAAAGAGGAGCAAAGAAAAAACGTAAGCTCCCGCCCGACGGACAGGCCGAATCCTTCGAACACCGAAACGGCCAAGCTGTCGGGCCTTAAGGGGCTCAAAGGGTCGGACATCGAGAAATTCGCCATGACCGCCACCTCCGACGTGATAGACATGGGGGACGAGGCTGTGGTGTCGCTGAACACGAAGTCGTTCAAGTACATTGATTATTTCAGTCACATCAAGAAGGCTGTGGAGCTTGTGTGGACCTATCCGGACGAGGCCATCGCCCAGGGGATATCCGGCGCATCCATCGTGCGGTTCACATTGAAGAGCACCGGGGAGCTTGAGGAGGTGAAGATCGTCAAGTCCAGCGGGCACAAGACCCTGGACGACGAGGCGCAGGTGGCGGTGAAGGTGGCGGCGCCATACAACGCGTTCCCCAAGACGTTGGACAAGAAACGGCTCCACATCGTCGCCACGTTCATCTACCGGCCATCGTTCAACAACGTGCGGTAAGCGGCGGGACGCGCCGGGGAATGAGCCAGAATATGGCCATGGCGCCTGTTTAAAGTCTGTTCAACCCACCTTTAATGGCGATCATACTATGCTTTAATTTTTGTAAGTCCTTTATGGCGGCGTCCCAAGTGAGGTTTAAGTCAATCCCGAAATACTCATGAATCAGGATGTCTCTCATTCCGGCGATTTCTTTCCATCGGACATCTGGGTATTTATTCCTGATTTCTTCAGGGATGTTTTTCACAGCCTCACCGATTATTTCTATTCTTCGGATTACAGAGTCCTGGAACTGCACTGATTCGGCAAAGTCCTTGAAGGTCTTGTTTTTCGTGTAGGCTTCGATCAACTCAATGCATTCCAGGATATGTCCGATCAGTATGGCCGGGTCTTTGCTCATAAAATAACTTCTTGTTCGCTCAATATTTTTTCCTTAAGAAGCGGGTGAAGCGAGTCATAAGTGAGAATGTCAACTTTCCGGCCAAGCAATTCCTCAAGTTCGAGTTTCAGCCCCGACAGGTCAAGCAGGCTTTTCCTCCCCTCGAACTCAACGAGCAGATCAACATCGCTTTCCCCGGTCGCTTCTCCGCGCGCAACCGAGCCGAAGAAAGCGGCTCTGATCACGTTGCGCCTTCTTAAGACATCATCAATAGCGTTTTTTTTATTTTTAACGCTGCTGTCCATAAAACTCCTGTATCAAGCCGCGAATTTTAGAATCTCCACTTCAGCGCCTTTCAGGATAGCCTCTTCCGCCAGTTTCATGATTTTCCCGGTCACATCTTCCGAGAAATATTGCTCACCGCAAGTATCGCAAACCTCGGCGGGCACTCCCTTTAGAATGACCGTCGTGTCTCCTTTTTGAATTGGGAAAGTTACGGTTTCTGGAGACGTTTCACCTGTTCTGCAAAAGGCGCATTTCATTTTCTTTTCCTCGTTTTGTTGTCTTCATGCCATTTAGCCGGATCAGGTTGATATACGGTAATTATATGGCAATTTCCTCCGGCGGCATCCACACCCACGACAATATGCAACGGCTTGGCCACCGAATCGCCATAAACAAGGAAGCTGGGCAAAGGCGAATCATCAGGGTATGAAGCAATTATTTCTCCTGTTTTTACGGCATTTATTATCTCTTCCTTGCCGATGCGCCGCTCAATCATGCGCAGAATGGCGTGGCCGGAAAAGAAAATCCGTTCGCAATTCAATTATTCAGCCCTATTACGCCCAATTATTTTTCATCTTAGCTCACGCCGCGGGCGGCGGGGGAGGGGGCGGAATAATCTGCGTCTGGACGGTCTGGGCCACGCCGGTCAAATGCCTGTAGGCCGCCACCGTGGCGCAGAATGAAACGGGAATGGTGACAAGCAGCCCGACGAAAAGCGCCACAGCGCCGATCACGTTTATGATCGCCAGCACGAGGGCCATAAGGAAAACACTCAAATGGTTTTCAAAGCCGATCTTGCGCGACGCTTCCATGGCGTCCCAGAATCCCATCCCCTTGTCTATCACGAAAAGGTAGGGGAACAAGTACCATCCCGCCACGAGGAAGCCGGGGATCACCAGGGCGATAAAGCCCGCCGTGATGAACACCATGCTCAGCAGGCTGACGAGCACCATCGGCACGAACAGCTTGAACCCGTCGAACATCCTGGCGGGGGCGAATTCCTTCCCTTCCATAAGGTCCATTATCACGTAGAACATCCCCCCGGTCATGGGGCCGGCCACAAGGAGGCTTGCGAAGGGGACAAGGTTGGCCGCGGCGTTCACCACCACCAATATTAGCGTGGCCACCACCATGTTGGCCGCGTGGGCGCGGAAAAGCTCCCACCCTTCCTGCAAGTACCTCTGGAGATCGAATTGCTGCGTCATGCCTTGTCCTCCTTTTTGTCCGGCGGCGCCGGGCTATAATTTTATGATGAATTTTACTCCCGCGCGGGTGCGAAAGCAATGAGGCAGACAAGGTCTGGATTTTCGCCACAGAGACACTGAGGCGCGCAGAAAGATATTTTGACCTCCGTGCCTCTGCGCCTCTGTGGTTGCAAGTTCTTTCTCCGTCGTACTATGTTGTTCAATAATCATGTCCTCACCACAATATGAAAACGCGAACGGTAATATAGATGGTATCCTTAAACGGTTTTTTAAACCCCATTGGAAAATGATGGCAGGCTCGTTCGGTAAAATCTTGTCCCATCCGGCGGCGCGGGGCGTGTTGCTGGCCGTCGCCGGGCTTCATGCCGCGGCCATCACGGCGTTTGTGGTGTTCGGCAGGGTGGACGCGGGAATCGGTTCCGTTCGTGTGAGGATGGACGATCTTTCGCAGCCCGCCCTCCAGCTTTCCGTTGTGATGGCCCTGCTGTTTGTTTCGTACAGGCCGCAGGGGCGGAAAGGAATCGGGCGCCTTGCCGCGATTTGCTTCGCCTGCGTTGGCGTATGCGCGGCGGCGGCGGTTGTTTTAGTTTCGCTGGGGGCTGGAAGGGTTGTCGAAACTTTCAGCCCGGCAATAACATACGATCCGCGCATAATCTCCGCCTGCGCCTGGGGCGGCGGTGTCTATATGTTGGCCCTCGGCGGGATCGCTTTGACAAGACCTCGATGGATCGATCCTGCCATTTGCCAATGGAGCGCTCCGGTTTTCCTGGTGTTTTTCCCCTGTTTCATCGCATACATGTCCAACGGATTCTCGGAATTCGGCGGAGACGTCACCTGGAACGGGCTCATCCCTCCCTATATCGCCAATGGAGGCTGGCTCCCCATTTCCCAAAGTTTCGCGGAGTCGTATGGAAGCTGGGGGCTTATGCCGGTGGGGGAGAAGCTCATGCCTGTGCATCCCGTCGGCTCGTCGCTTTTCGCCATGCCCACTGCGGTCCTGCAACGGCTGATGGACGTTGATTTCAACATAATCACCGCCGGATGGAACCAGAAGGTGACGGCGGCGTGGGTGACGGCGCTTTCGGCGGCGTTTTTATTCGGCGCGGCGTACACGGCCACCGGGAGCGGGTTGATAACGGCCATAGTCACGCTGGCGTTCGCCTTCGGATCGCCCCAGGCGTCAATTTCATCGGTGACGCTCTGGCAGCATGGCCCCACCTCGATGCTAATCTGCGCCGGGCTGCTGCTTCTGACGCTGGCGGAAAAGGGGAACAGGCCGCGCCTGGCCGCCGCCGCCGCGTTTCCACTGGCCTTTCTGCCGCTGATGCGCCCGACGGCGATAGTGTTCTATTTCGCCGGCATGGCGGCGTCGGCCGTGTTTGGCCGCAGGGCTGTGATCGGCTTCCTGGCATGGTCCATCCCCGGCGGCGCCGCCGCGCTGGCGGTCCATCTGGGGCTGTATCACAATCTGCTGGGGGGCTATGAGCATTTCGCCCGCCACGGCGATTTTAGCGCATCGCTTGTCGAGGGAATGGCGGGGATACTGTTTTCCGCCAACAGAGGTCTTTTTGTTTTCTCGCCGTTCTTTTTGCTGGGCGTGGCCGGAGCGTATGTGGCGGTAAAACACCGCTCCATCACAGCGATCTGCATGACAGCGGCGGCGGTGGCGTATCTTTTGATCCACGCCAAATGGTCCGTATGGTACGCAGGGGCCACGGTGGGGCCAAGGTTCGCGGCGGAGACCGTTCCCGCTCTGGCCATAATGGCGGCCATGTTCATGGCAAAATACCGCAGGGCGGCTGTCACCGCGCTTGCCGTGACGTTGGCGGCGATATCAACGCTTATCACCGCGCCGGGCATGATATATCCCCGTGAGCAGGGGCAATGGAACATCTTTCCGGACATAGACAACGAGGCGAACTGGGGCAGGCTGTGGAGCTTTGACGAATGGCTGCCGCTGCATTTTATTCATGCGAGGGACTACCAAAGCTTCAGGCAGGTTCCGGTGTGCGGTTTTGTGTTCAACGGGCGCCTGGCGGCGGAAGAATCCGGCGGCGGGAAATGGCGGCGTGTCCGGCTGGACCTGGACGGGACGTCAAAAGGGGGGATAGTTTTTCCGCAGACGCATCTTGCGGATGGGATGTACACCTTTCAACTTGACGGCGAGGCGAAGAACGCCGCAAACGCATCCGTCACCATCAACGCCGTGATTCCCGGAATCAGCGCGGAACTTGAAACGTTCCCGGTGGCGGCCAACGGAGCGTTTCGCGTGACCAGGCGGATCAGGCCGGACGCAAAACGTCCGGTGCAGGTGAACGTGAAGGCGGACGGGACCGGCGGGACAATCCTGCTGGACACGGCGCGGCTTTCGCCTGCCGGGTAATTATTACTTGGCCTTGTCCGTCTGGCTCTGCTCCGGCTGCTTTGGCATAACAGGCGGCCCCTTGCGGCCGCAGCCGGTGGACGCGAATAGCGCCGTGACGACAATTAAAACTGTGAAAGCCGTGGCCGGCCTCACCACTTTTTCATCTCCCGCTCTATCTGCTTCAACCTTGCGGCGATGCGGCGGCGGGCCGTTCCGCCGGGAGTGTCCTTCCCGTCCGCCGATTTTTGCGGCGTGATGGCGGCGGCGTTGATCTTCATCAGGCGCGCGTCCACCGCTTTTAACTCGCCCTTCGAAAGCTCGCCGAACTTTTTTCCCTCGGCGATGCTGTATTTCACAAGTTTGCCGACGATCTCGTGCGCCTCGCGGAACGGCGTCCCGCCGATCACAAGCCTGTCCGCGATGTCCACGGCGGTCATGTAACCATCCTCCGCCCGCGCCGCCAGCTTTGCCTTGTCCACCCGCAGGGCGCCCGTCATGTCCGCCGCGAGTTTTAGCATCGTCGTAAGCTGGAAGAACGCCTCGAAGACCGGCTCCTTGTCCTCCTGCAGGTCCTTGTTGTAGGCCAGCGGCAGCCCCTTCATCACCGTGAGCATTGTCACAAGGTAGCCGTTGAGCCTTCCTGTCTTTCCCCGCATAAGCTCCGGCACGTCCGGATTTTTCTTCTGCGGCATTATCGAAGAGCCGGTGCAGAACGCGTCCGGCAATTCCATCACGGAGAACTCCCGGCTGGTGAAGATCACCAATTCTTCGGCGAGCCTTGAAAGATGCGTCCCGGCAAGGGCCGCGGCGAAAAGAAATTCGGCGGCGAAATCCCGGTCCGCCACCGCGTCCATGCTGTTTTGAGAAATGGAATCAAAGCCAAGCTCGCGCGCCACCCATTCCCTGTCTATCGGGAAATTCGTCCCGGCCAGCGCGGCGGAGCCCAGCGGCATCACGTCCACCCGGGCGAGGGCGTCGTAAAACCGTTGCGCGTCCCTTTCCATCATCTCAAAATACGCCAAGAACCAGTGGGCCAGGCGGATCGGCTGGGCCGGCTGGAGATGGGTGTATGCAGGGGCGATGGTGTCCAGGTGCGCGTTGGCCTGTTTGTAAAGCGCCTTCTGGAAATCGCGTATCAGTTCCACGATCTCCCCGATGGCGTCGCGCACGAAGAGGCGGAACGCCGTGGCCACCTGGTCGTTGCGGGAGCGGGCGGTGTGCAGCTTGCCACCCGCAGGGCCGATGATCTCCTTTAACCGGCGCTCCACGGCCATGTGGATGTCCTCGTCGGAAGCGTTGAACCGGAACTTGTGGGAGTCTATCTCCCGTTCCACCGCAAAAAGGCCCCGCACAATGGCTTCCGCGTCCTTTTTGGGGATGATCTTTTGCCGGCCCAGCATTTTGGCGTGGGCCACGCTTCCCATGATGTCGTGCTTGTACAGCAGCCGGTCAAACCCTATGCTGGCGTTGAATTCCTCCACCAGCGGATGGGTCGGCTCCGTAAACCTTCCAGACCATGCTTTTTTACCGGCCACGCGTATATCTGCCTTTAAATATGGAACGAACTATGCGGATTGAAATACAAGCTCGTTAATCTTCAGATTTGGGGCCCGGTGGGAAAGATTAAGTATCTCCACGCCGATCACTTCCTTTTTGCCGTTGAAATCGAGCACCACTCCCGGGGCCACTTCCTCCGATTCGATTATTTCAGACTCGTCCAGCCGCAAATATAAAGCGTCCGCCTTTCCGTCAACCTTCAGCCTCATGGTTTTCTCCTTTTGGCCCTGTCAAAATATGCCGTGACTATCCTCAACGGATTCGCATTCGCATTGACAACCACATGCAATACCCGGCCGCCAAATTCACTTATGCTGCAAATCTGTGCTCAAGTACAATATCGTATTTATCTTGCTCAACAAACTCCGGATTATCTATGGCTTGCTCCAGCCATTTTAAATCAATTTTGCGCTCTTTTAGCATGTCAGACGCGTGTTGACTCAATTCATGCCGCGTCCCCGCCATTCTAGGCCTTTTCCTTGGATATCCTGTCCAGCGTGGCGTTTATCAACGCGGAGGATTCCGCGTCGCAATAGTCCTTGGACAGCTCCACAGCCTCGTCAATCGCCACCGGGTCCGGCGTGGTGACGTCGTACAGTATCTCGTAAACTCCCAGCCGCAGGATCGCCCGGTCCATGAAGCCGAGCCTGGCCACTTCCCAGTTGACCAGCGCGGCGGCGAGTTTTGCGTCTATTTCGTCTATGTGGCTTGTGGCGCCCAGAACCAGGGACTCCACGAAATCGCGTTCCGCCCCCTCGGTTTCGTTGGCGGCGAAATGTTCGGACAAAAGCCGTCCCGCGTTCTCCTCCTTTAGCATGTCCGCCTGATAGAGGATCGCCAGGGCGGCTTCGCGGGACTTGTGGCGCGCGCCCAAAGCTACAGTTTCTTCACGAGATTTATCATCTCGATGGCCGTGAGGGCCGCTTCAAAACCTTTGTTGCCGGACTTTGTCCCGGCCCGTTCTATCCCCTGCTCGATGGTCTCCACCGTGAGCACACCGAACGCCACCGGCACGCCGGTATCCAGCATCACCTGGGCGCACCCCTTGGTCACCTCGGACGATATGTGCTGGTAATGTGATGTCGCCCCCCGTATCACCGCGCCAAGGGCGATGACGGCGGAGTACTTGCCGGAGGCGGCCATTTTCTTCACAGCCAGCGGAATCTCGAACGCCCCGGGCACCTTGCCCACGGTGATGTCCGCGTCCTTCACCCCATGCCTTGTCAGGCAGTCCACCGCCCCGTCGAGCAGTTTGCCGGTGAGGAAATCATTGAACCTGCTGACGACTATCGCCACCTTCGCCCCGGCGCCGTCCAGCGCCCCTTCTATCGTGTTTGCCATGTTTCCTTGTTCTTTAATTTAAGAGCAACCGCATTCCGTGAATGACTCGGAGTATCTCAACTCCTATATCCTCAATTCTATAAATTATCCTGTAGTTTTTCAAAAACAACTCACGGATAGCCTGGTTTTTAAATTCAGGGGCGCAACGCCTTCTTTCCGCGTGGTTTTCAAGTGAACGCACGGTTTGAAAAATCTTTTCCGCAAATCAAACGCCCTTTCCTCCGAATCAATTGAAATGAACGAGATGACTTCATCAACGTCCAATATCGCCTGTGGAGACCAGGTTATCTTTTTAGCCATCGCGCAAAGCGCCGTTCAACTTCCTCATGGGGTATGCCCTTGCCCTCGTCAAGGCTCTTGATACCTTCCTCTACCTTTCGAATGACATCCAGATGATAAATTATCTCCTCCATGGAACAGTCGTCCGGCAACGTTGGAATCATTTCGGTTACAATCTGTTTTGCTGTTTTCATAAATCGCAGTTGACTTTACCCAGTATTTTATCAGCTTTAAGCTTTTTCTTCAGGCTTTCGTGGCTGATGGTTTTCTCGTTCCGCCGTTCCGCCAGGACCGCCAGATCATGAATATCCTCCTGTATCTCCTCATATTCCTCCATGCGGAGGACCACAGCCTTTTTCCGCCCGGAAGAATCGGTTATAAACTGTGTCGCGCCGCTTGTTTTCATGCTACGAAACCTTTTCCACCTTCTTCCGCTTTGTGAACTACCACCTTCAGTTTCATCGGTTGCTCACCCCTCGTTCGTCTTCTTTATATCCAGCAAATGCCCCATCTTGCTTTGCTTCACGCTCAGATACCGCAGGTTGCTCTCGTTGGGTTCGCACACCAGCGGGACCCGCTCTGCTATGTGAAGCCCGTAACCGTCCAAGCCCACCACCTTGCGGGGATTGTTGGTTATCAGCCGGATCTCGTGCAGCCCCAGGTCGCGCAATACCTGCGCGCCAAGGCCGTAGTCCCGCAAATCTTCCTTGAATCCAAGGTGGTGGTTGGCCTCCACGGTGTCCTTCCCCTCGTCCTGCAGGGCGTACGCCTTGAGCTTGTTGATAAGGCCGATTCCGCGCCCTTCCTGGAAAAGATACACAAGCACCCCGCACCCTTCGCCGGCGATCATCCTCATGGCGCGGTCGAGCTGCTCGCCGCAGTCGCACCGTTCCGAACCGAACACGTCTCCGGTGAGGCACTGGCTGTGCATCCGCACAAGGCGCGGCCCCTCGCATATCTCCCCCATGGTCAGCGCCAGTATTATCTCGCTGTTCACGTCGTTCTGGTACGCGATGGCGTTGAACACCCCGTATCGGGTGGGAAGCTTGGTCTCCGCTGCGCGGCGCACGATATGCTCGTTGCGCATGCGGAACTCCACGATGTCCTTCACCGTGATCATCTTTATGTTGTGTTTGGCCGCGAACTCCCGCAGTTGCGGCACGCGGGCCATGGAACCGTCGTCGTTCATTATCTCGCATATCACGGCGGCTGGGGAAAGTCCGGCGATCTTGCACAGGTCCACAGACCCTTCCGTCTGCCCCACCCGCACAAGCACCCCGCCTTCACGGGCGCGCAACGGGAACACGTGGCCGGGCCGGGCCAGGTCCTCGGCCGTGGTGGCCGGGTCTATGGCGGTCTTTATGGTCTGGCATCTGTCCGCCGCGGAGATACCGGTGGTGACTCCCTTGCGCGCCTCTATGGACACCGTGAAGCCTGTGCCGAAGGACGACGTGTTGTTGCGCACCATCAGCGGCAGGTCCAGCTCGTCGCACCGGGCGCCGGTGAGCGCCAGGCATATCAGCCCGCGCCCCTCCTTGGCCATGAAATTGACGGCTTCGGTGGACACTTTTTCCGCCGCCAGCACCAGGTCGCCCTCGTTTTCCCGGTCCTCGTCGTCCACCATGATTATCATCTTCCCGTTGCGGATGTCCTCGACGGCTTCCGCAAGGGTGTTGAATTTTCGCTTTTCGGAATTCTTTTTCATTTTAAATACTGCCACCATTCATGTTTTAGCCTGCGGATCCTAAAATCCGTGGCGCGCAAGAAAACCAGCGTCAATCCCTTTCTTGTCCTTATTGCCCGGATTGACAAAGTTTTCAACGTATTTGGATATCATATCATATTCGATGTTCACGTCCGTTCCGGGTGTGGATGCGCCCAGGGATGTGTTCTGCCACGTGTGCGGGATCACCGCGATGGTGACCGAGCCTGCAAGCTTGCTCGCCACCGTCAGGCTTATCCCGGCGATGGCGATGGAGCCTTTTTCGATGATGTATTTCATCCCTTCCGGCGGGAGCGATATCTCCACTTCATACCCCTCCCCGGCGGGTGATATCCTTGCGACCGTTCCCACGCAGTCCACATGGCCGGACACCATATGGCCGCCGAGCCTGTCCCCCAGGCGCATTGCCCGTTCCAGGTTCACCACGCCCCCCGGTTTTGCGTTCTTGAAAGTCGTGCGGCTGATGGTCTCCGAAGAGACGTCGAACACAAGGTTCGGGCCGCTGGCGGAGACGACGGTGAGGCACACCCCGTCCACCGCCACGCTCTCCCCGATCACAGGGTTTGCCATGGCCCCGCCCGCGTCCACGGTGATGGAGAAATCCTCCGCCCGCCGCGCGATGGAGGTGATTTTGCCCGCCGATTCGATTATGCCTGTGAACATATTTGTTGTTTGACGGAAATTTACGCCGCTTTCAATCCGGCCCGGCGGGGAGCTTTCAACCGCAATTCCACGGCTCCTCCCAGCGCGCGGTACATCGTGACCAGCGCGTCAATGGTGAACTTTTCAATCTCGTTGGCCAGCAGCGAGGCCACGCGGGAGCGCGCCACGCCAATGGCTTCGGCCGCTTTTGCCTGCGTAAGCTTGCGCCGTTTAATTTCTTTTTCTATGACCAGCATAAGCTCGGCGCGTATCCGCAATTTTTCAGCCGCCACCCGATCGTCCTCCAGGTCGTCAAACACCGTCCGGATCGCCTTGACGCCGCCGGTTTTTCGTGAACTTTTCATTTGCCGATGTTCCTTAATCTTTCCCTCGCGGTCAATATTTCACGATGGGGCGTTTTTATCCCCCGCGCCGAATCCTTCTTGAATGCGTGCAGCACATATATCCCCTCCGGCCTTGACGCCAGATAGATGACGCGGTAATGCGTTTTCATAACTATCCTGATCTCATAAACTCCAGGGCCGATTCCAGCCATGGGCTTGAAATTCGACGGTTCCCCGCCTTTCTGAACCCGGAACAACTCCGCACCGGCCCTATGCCGCGCGTCATCCGGAAAAGCCTTCACCACTTTCCTTGAATCACCCAGCCATATAGCCGGTTTCATGGGGTATTGTCCTAAATTTAAGACAGGCTGTCAACGCCGATATGATTGGAGGTGATTTTGCCTGCCGATCCGAGTATGCCTGCGAACATATTTCCCTGTAACTGGTTATATCCGCCAAGGTTCTTCTTCGGTAGGGGCGGGTTTCAAACCCGCCCTTTCAATCGCGGGATTTTCCCTGTCCACTTCCCACCGCGCAGGATTATCAATGATATATTCCCTTGTCAAATTCAAGGATTTTCCGTTTCGGATTATATGCTCATAATAATTACGTTGCCAAACCGGAACACCTGATGATTTGCGCAATTCATTAATACGGCGCGCGGAGAAAGTTTTAAAAGCGCGGACAACTTCCGGCAATCCGGCTGTCCGCGGAAGGGCGGGTTTCAAACCCGCCCCTACGGAAATCCCGATGATAAAATGGACATGATTGGGCATCACAATGGATTCATCCAGGACGATATGCGGATAATGCTTCGGCATCCCATATAAAGTGTCTATTACGATTTCACCAGGATGGTTGGCCCTCATCTCTTCACCGGCCACATCTCCGAAAAGGCATTTTCTGCCCGATGCGCAAACGGTCACAAAATAATAACCAGCCAGGCTGTAATCATATTCTTTTAACCTGATGGTCCGCCGATGATGGCGGTTTGGGTCATAAGCCATGACGATATTCAAATCGCCTTTGTCTGGATGGATCGCGGCGCATTAGTATAATCTATCTCGCCACCCGCCCTTCCACCACAAGGTCGTCTCCGATTATGTCCACCCGCACGTCCTCAACCGCCCATGCGTCCGCCATCCTGGCCACTCCCTCGCCGCTGATGGCGCACTTGTCCCCGCCGGTGATCTTCATGGCGATAAAAAATATCACCCGGTCCACGATACCGTCGTCAAACGCCGCCCCGGCGAACCTTCCGCCCCCTTCAAGCAGCACGCTCATCACGTTGCGCCGGCCAAGCTCTTCCATCAGCCAGTTTAAGTCCACATGGGATTTGCGTTCGGTGGCGGTTATCACGTCCACACCCATTCTGGTGAGCGTCTCTATTTTCTCAGGATCGGCCTTGTTCGTGGTGACAACTATTGTCGGGATTTTCGCGGCGGTGCGGACGATGTTGCAGTCAAGCGGGATGCGAAGCTTGCCATCCACCACCACGCGCAGCGGATTGCGCTTCGGGCTGCCAAACCGCACGGTGAGCTGGGGGTCGTCGTATATCACCGTGTCCGACCCGACCATCACCGCGTCGTATTCATTGCGAAGCCTGTGCCCAACCTTGCGCGATTTCTCGCAGCTTATCCATTTGGAGTCGTTGCTTTGGGTGGATATCTTTCCGTCCAGCGTGATGGCCGATTTTAAAAGGACTAACGGGCGGCCCGTGACGGAGTGCTTGGCGAAGTCTTCGATGAGCCTTTCGCACTCCTCCCGCATCACCCCCTCCACGACACTCACACCATGGCGCTTGAGCCATGCCGCTCCTTTGAGTCCTTTTTTCGGCGATGGATCGGACGCGCCTATCACAACTTCTTTTATTCCGGCGTCCACGATGGCCCTGGCGCATGGCGGTGTGAGCCCATGGTGGTTGCAAGGCTCCAGCGTGACGTAAAGTGTGGAGCCTTTCGCGGATGTCGCAAGGGAGTTTAGCGCCTCGATCTCGGCGTGTGGTTTTCCGGCCTTCTTGTGCCAACCTTCGCCGATGATTTTTCCGTTCCGCGCGATCACGGCGCCGACGGCGGGGTTGGGCGAAGTGCGCCCCTTTCCCTTGAGGGCAAGCTGTATGGCCCTGCTCATCCAGAACTCATGTCCGTGTTTTTGGGCCATATTGAATATACCCCCTCCTCATGTAGGGGCGACTCGGTGAGTCGCCCAAGAAAGGGCGGCCCATCGGGTCGCCCCTACAGTGTTAAGGCGCCAGCATTACCTTGCCAGCCGCCCTTTCTTACCTCTTCTTTCCCTTGGACTTCTTCACAACCTTTTTCACCGCTTTTTTCGCGGCTTTATGGGCCGGTGCGGCCTTCACCTTCACCTGGCTTTTAAGCGCCGCCTGGGCCGCCGCAAGCCGGGCTATCGGCACACGGTACGGAGAGCAGGAGACGTAGTCAAACCCCGTGTCGTGGCAGAACGCCACCGACGAAGGCTCGCCCCCGTGCTCTCCGCATATGCCGATCTTAAGCCCCGGCTTGGTGGAGCGCCCCTTGGCGACGCCTATCTTGATTATTTCGCCCACCCCTTCCCGGTCTATCGCCACGAACGGATCCTCCGGCAGTATGCCCACCATCACGTAATGCGGCAGGAACCGCCCGGAATCGTCCCGCGAAAGGCCGAAGGTGGTCTGGGTCAGGTCGTTTGTGCCGAAGCTGAAAAAGTCGGCGTATTCGGCGATCTTGTCCGCCGTGACGGCGGCGCGGGGCAGCTCTATCATCGTGCCGATGGTGTACTTAAGCCTGCAGCCCATCTCTTTCATCACTTCATGGGCAACAGCCTCGGCCCTCTCCCGCAATATCCGAAGCTCCTCCACATGCCCCACCAGCGGGATCATGATCTCCGGCGCCACCTTTGTCCCCTTTTTGCCAAGCTGGCAGGCGGCCTCGAAGATCGCCCGCACCTGCATGTCGTAAATCTCGGGGAACGTGACGCCTAGCCGGCATCCCCTGTGGCCGAGCATGGGGTTGAATTCATGGAGCGCGTCCGCCCTGTGTTTCAGGTCTGTGAGCGACACTCCGAAATCCTTGGCCAGCACGGCGAAATCGGCGTCCTCCTTGGGCAGGAACTCGTGCAGCGGCGGATCGAGGAGCCGTATGGTCACCGGCAGCCCTTCCATCGCCTCGAATATCCCGACAAAGTCGCTGCGCTGCATCGGCAGGAGCTTGTTGAGCGCTTTTTTCCTCTCTTCCTTGGTCTCCGCGATGATCATCTCGCGCACGGCCACGATCCTGTCCCCCTCGAAGAACATGTGCTCCGTGCGGCAAAGTCCGATACCTTCCGCGCCGAAGCCCCTGGCCACCTTCGCGTCGTGCGGCGTGTCCGCGTTGGTGCGGACACCAAGCTTGCGAACGGAGTCCGCCCAGCCCATCAGCACCTTGTACTCGTTGGAGAGCGTCGGCTTCACCAGCGGGGCGCGTCCCAGTATCACCCGGCCTGTGGAGCCGTCCAGCGTCACCCAGTCCCCCCGGTGCACCGCTACGTTGCCCACGGTGAAAAGCCCCGAGTCTTCCGATATCTTTATCGCCTCCGCCCCGGCCACGCAGCACTTGCCCATGCCGCGCGCCACAACGGCGGCGTGGGAGGTCATGCCGCCGGTGGCGGTCAATATCCCCTGCGCGGCGTTCATTCCGCCGATGTCCTCCGGGCTCGTCTCCTTGCGCACCAGTATCACCTTCTCCCCCTTGGCGGCCATTTCGATAGCCTCTTCGGCGGTGAACACCACCCGGCCAACGCCGGCTCCCGGCGAGGCGGGCAGCCCCTTGGCCAGCATGTCCACTTTCGCCTTGGGGTCTATAGTCTCGTGGAGCAATTGGTCCAACTGCTCCGGATGCACCCGATTGATAGCCTCGTCCCGGGTGATCAATTTTTCCCGCGCCATCTCCACGGCGATGCGCACAGCCGCCTCCGCCGTCCTTTTGCCCACCCGGGCCTGGAGCATGAACAGCTTTCCGTTCTCCACGGTGAACTCGATGTCGAGCATGTCGCGGTAATGTTTTTCCAGCCGCTGGTAAATCCTGTCCAGGTCATCCTTGGCGCGCGGGGTGCGCTGCCCCATCTGGTCCACGGAAAGGGGGGTGCGGATGCCGGCCACCACGTCCTCCCCCTGGGCGTTGAACAGGAACTCGCCGAAGAAATGGCGCTTGCCCGTGGATGGGTCCCGGGTGAAGGCCACGCCCGTGCCGGAGTTCTCCCCCATGTTGCCGAACACCATCGCCTGCACGTTCACCGCCGTCCCCCAGCTTTCGGGGATGTTGTACATCCGGCGGTATTCGATGGCGCGCTTGTTGTGCCAGGAATTGAAGACGGCGTTGATGGACATGTTCAACTGGTCGGCCGGGTCCTGGGGGAACGACTTGCCGGTCTCCTTTAGGATAAGCTCCTTGTAGTCGCCGACGAGTTTTTTAAGCTCTTCCACCCCCATGTCCGTGTCCGCCAGGGCGCCGATCTCGTCCTTGCGCTTGTCCATCAACCGGTCAAACTCCTTGCGCTCGATGTTCAGCACCACGTCGCCGAACATGGTCAGAAACCGGCGGTACGAGTCCCACGCGAACCTTTCCGAGCCGGACTTTGCGATGAGCCCTTTCATGGTCTCGTCGTTAAGGCCCAGGTTCAGCACGGTGTCCATCATCCCCGGCATGGAGGCCCGGGCGCCGCTGCGCACGGAGACGAGCAGGGGGTCGGCCGGATTGCCGAACTTTTTCCCCATCTCCTTTTCCAGCCGGGCAAGGTTCTTTTTCATCTGCGCGGCAAGCCCGTCCGGCCAGCGGTTCCCCCCCTTAAAATAGGTGACGCACGCTTCCGTGCTGATGGTAAAGCCGGGAGGGACCGGGATGTTCAGGTTGCACATCTCCGCGATGTTGGCGCCTTTGCCGCCAAGAAGGTTTTTCATGGACGCGGCGCCGTCTGCCTTGCCTGCCGCGAAGAAGTAAATATATTTTTTTGCGGGCATGTTATTTCCTCCCCAATACTTTTCGAACCATCATTCCCGCCGGGCGCCACCCTATGCCCCCGCAGGGATGATAAATTCTACCAAAACGCGGCGTTTATTCAAATTAATACGGCGTTCATAAATCAGGTATCTAAAGTCATATCCATCAGGAAGGTTTTGGGCGAAAATAAAGCTGAAGGTGCAAAGTCCAATGGCCAGTAAAGAAGATATTGAAAACGCGCTCCGGCGCGTGATAGACCCGGAGATGGGAGTGAACATAGTCGATCTGGGATTGGTTTACTCCGCGCTCGACGATGATGGCCACGTAAAAGTGTCCATGACCATGACCTCCGCCGCGTGCCCCATGGGGGACTTTCTGAAAAGCCAGGCCGAAGGGGCGTTGAAGACCGCGTTCCGGGAGGCCAAATCGGTGGCGGTGGAACTAACATGGGATCCGCCGTGGAGCCCGGAAATGATGGCGCACGCGGCAAAGAAACGGTTCGGCGGAGGCTGATGGCATGGACTTCTGGTATCGTGTCCGCTTTCCTTTGATGGCCCTCGGGATGCTTTCCCTTCTCACCGGGCTTTGGGCCGGGCTTTCGCGCCTCGGGCTAAACGTTCCACTTGTCAATTCCGGCATGCCGGAATTGCACGGCCCATTGATGGTGTGCGGATTCCTGGGAACGGTGATCGGGCTGGAGCGGGCGGTGGCGATGGGGAAGGGGTGGCCGTACGCCGCGCCGCTGCTGGCCGGAACCGGGACGCTGGCGCTGTTGTTTGGCGCGCCGGCGGGGTTGGGCAGGTTGTGCATCGTATTCGCCGCCGTCATCCTTGTGATGGTGTTCGCGGCCATCCTCAACCGGCAATGGGCGGTGTTCAACGTGGTGATGGCCATGGGGGCGGCGTCATGGCTCATCGGAAACGTTTCATGGTTTTTCGATGTTCCTCTATATAGAGTGGCGCCGTTCTGGGCTGGGTTCCTGATTCTCACCATCGCCGGTGAAAGGCTGGAGCTTTCCAGGCTATCCGCCCCGCCTCAATGGGCGAGGACGGTCTTTCTGATAATCGTCGCAGTGTTCATCGCCGGGACGGTGGGCGCGGCGGTGAAGGATGACGCCTCGTTTTTCGGATTCGGGGCGATGGGGCTCGCGGTTTGGCTGGGATTTTTCGACCTGGCGGTGAAGACCGTCCGCATGGAAGGGCTGACCAGGTTTGTGGCGGCGTGCCTTCTGTCCGGCTATTTCTGGCTGGGATTGGGCGGCGCGCTGGCGATAGCTCAGGGGGACATGCTTCCCGGCGGCCCCATGTATGACGCCATACTCCATTCCATATTCTTAGGCTTCGTCTTCGCCATGATTTTCGGCCATGCCCCGCTGATATTCCCGGCGATACTGCGCGTCCCGGTGGACTACAGCCCGGCGTTCTACCTGCATATCGCGTTGCTGGAAATATCGCTTGCGGCCCGGGTGGGGGGTGATTTGCTGTTTGGCGCGCAATTTGTCAAATGGGGCGGGATTTTAAACGCCGTTACGATCTTGGCATTCCTGGCAAACACCGCGCTGGCGGTGATGCGGGGGAGGAAGCTGCAGGGGGCTTAAAGAATGGAAAACGGCAAGATGGGCAGCCATCGGTGTGCAGATGTTTTTCAGCGGTGAGAAAGGGGATGGTTTATCTGACTGTGCAGTCCAATAGGTAGTTATATCCTTACAAATAATCAAGCTTCGTTACGCACGAGCAACCTTGCGGGAAATTAACTATTGGCATGGTTCAATTATGATGATATAAATGCGCACAAATACAATTGCCACTGATGTTACTCAGATGGGAAGAGTCAATCCCTTTTTTAGTTGAAACTCCCGGCATGACCGTCACGCCGCTTTCACCATTATCTTCCCCGCCAGAGCCCGTTTCATGATCTCACGCAGTTCTGGCAGGTGTTTATAACCGCTCACTTTCCTCAACCTGGG